>DATBCA010000202.1:0-10565 GCA_036270715.1 Solirubrobacteraceae bacterium | reverse complement strand
ATGTGCTGTTCAACGCGAAAAACGAAGAAGAACCGAACTACGCGAAGTTCTCCTGGAACTTCGGCGACGGCAGTCCCGTCGTCACCGGCTACGCGCCAGGCGCGCCCGCGTGCGAAGCGCCGTGGCTCAGCCCCTGTGCCGGCAGTGTGTTCCACTCATACAAATACGGCGGCACGTATCAGGTCACGCTCACGATCACCGACGTCGCCGGCGACATTGCGCAGGAAAGCCAGCCCGAGTCCGTGATCGGCCCGCCCGCGCCCGCGAGCACCGGTCCCGGCAGCGGCTCGGGCTCGGGCTCGACCACCGGCGGCTCCACCAGCGGTGGGAGCGCGTTGACCTTCCCCACGCCGACGATCACCGAGCTCGTGCTCTCGAAGAGCCTTCGCAAGGTTCTGCGCAAGGGCCTGTCGGTGCGCTACTCCGTCTCAGAACAGGTCGCGGGACGCTTCGAGGTGCTCCTCGCAACCTCGCTCGCGCGCCGCCTTCACCTCTCGGGCGCCTCCGCCACGGGGCTCGCCGCCGGCGCGCCGCCCCAGACGGTCATCGGTAAGGCGATCCTGGTGACGACACACGGCGGAGCCGGCACGCTCACGATCCAGCTTGGCTCGAACACCGCCAAACGGCTGCGACACATGCGCAGCGTGACGCTGCTGGTGCGACTGCTCGTGCACAACGCGCACGCCAAGTCCGCGACGGCGACCGCGACGGTCACGCTCTCCGGTTAGTACTCCGGCGGTTCGCCGCGCTTGTCGCGCGCTTTCGCGCTGAACACATAGCGCCAGAGCAGGTACAGAACGACGTACCCGACGACCATCGAGGCCGCCGCGATGACCGCCAGCATCGTGCCGTTGCCGCCGGATTCGGTGACCGTTTCGCCGCCGAGCGCAAGCGGGACCACGAGCGTGGACGCGATGCCCATCTCGCTCTACAGCCCCGGGTAGTGGCGTACGACGTAGCCGCTGTTGTCCGTCGGCTGGACCTGCCAGCGCGACGCATACACCCCGCTTCGCCCGGCGGTGTCGTAGAGGACGCCGTCCACGTACATGTACGTGTGACCGGCGTTCGCGAGCACGGTGATGTAGCGGCCGGGCCCGGGGACGCCCCAGCTCTCGAGTTCGCCCGAGGTCTCGGGCTGGCTGAGCAGCCCGCCGGCCGCCAGGGCATAGCTGACGGACCCGGAGCAGTCGTAGGCGTTGTCGATGAACGACGCGTGCCCGCCGCCGTAGACGTACGGAAAGTTGGTGATCTCGTTCGCGCCCGCGATCACGCGCTGCACGACTTCGGGCACGCTCGGCGGGATCGGGATCGTGCCGTTGCCGCCGACCGACTCGCCGCCGGGAACCGGCGTGAAGCTCAGCCTCTGTTTCTTGGCCGCCGCTTCTTCGACCGCGTGCAGCTGCGCGAGCTCCGCCTTGACTTCTGCGTCCGTCTGCGCGCCCGCGGCGACGAACGCTTCGCCCGCCTTCGCGGGCGAGCGCGCGGCACTGTGGCGCGCCGACGCGGGTGCCGGGAAGCTCGAGGCTTCCTGCGGATCGGTCACCTCGCCCGCCGTCACGCGCGCGCCTCCAACCGCGGCCGTCGCGCCTTCCTTGACCGCTCGCGTCGCGGTCGCGGCGGGAATCGAAGTCGCGCGCGGCGAGCTCGCGTGCGACGCCGCTGCCGGCGCAGGGGCGCTCGCGTAGGCGTGCGTCGGCACGCGGTGCGTACTGCCTCCCGACAGCGCCGCCACCAGCCCAACGGCGACGGCCGCGACCGCGAGCGCCGCGAGCGAAAAGCGGACGCTTCGCCCGCGCGCCGCGTCGAGAATGGACCCGCGCTCTCGCAGCGGGGCGGGGGAGGGATGCGCGCGTGTCGGCTCGCTCACCTGCTCGCAAGGCTAGCGGCGCGGCGAGCGGAGCACCGCCGCCAAGCGCGCGCAAGCGTGCCCGCTAAACTTGCGCGACCGCGTGCCCACGCCGGGCTGCGGGTAATATGGCGCTCGCGCCGCGGGCCCCCTCCATGCACGACGACGCCACCGCCGTGGACATACCCCCCGCATCACTGCGCCGGTCCGTAGACCTCCGGCCGCATACGCGCGTGCTCCGCGGGATGCGTCACCCCGCGAACTGGCTGCAGCTCGTGCGCTTCGCGGTCGTCGGCGGCGTCGGGTTCGTCATCAACATCCTCGTCTATGCCCTGCTCGTCCACGGCGTCGGCCTGGACTACCACCTCGCGAGCGTGCTCTCGTGGCTGGTCGCCGTGCTCAACAACTTCGTGCTCAACCGCCACTGGACGTTCGACGCGCGCGACGGCCGCGCGCACTTCCAGGCGATGCGCTTCTTCGTCGTGAGCCTCGTCGCGCTCGGTGCAAACCAGTTGCTGCTCACCGTCTTCGTCGAAAACGCCCACCTCGCGAAGGTCACGGCACAGGCGCTCGCGGTCGCGGGTTCGATGCCGCTCAACTTCCTCGGCAACAAGCTCTGGAGCTTCCGCGCCGAGGCCCGCAAGAGCGCTGCTCACGCCCTCTGACGCGCCGCCAAGGCCGCAGAAGCCGATTCGCGGGTACCTATACTCTGGCCTTCCACCTTCGGAGGATCCGCGTGCAGGAGATGGTCATCTACGGCGTGAGCTTCGACATGGTTGGCAAGCAGCCGATCGTGCTCTTGAAGACCGTCGACGGCAACAAGTTCCTCCCCATCTGGATCGGCCATCCGGAGGCCGCCTCGATCCTCATGAAGCTGCAGGGCGCGGGCACGCCGCGGCCGATGACGCACGATCTGCTCTCGGAGATCCTCGGCGAACTCGACGTCAAGTGCACCCAGGTCTCGGTAACCGAGCTGCGCGAGAACACCTTCTTCGCGTCGATCACGCTCTCGGTCGCGGGCCGCGAGCTCGAGATCGACTCGCGCCCCAGCGATGCGATAGCGCTGGCGGTGCGGTGCGGAGCACCGATTTACGCCGCGGAGGAGGTCATCGCGGAGTCGGCGATCGAGTTCGAGCACGACGTCGAAGAGTCCGACGACGTGGTCGAGAAGTTCAAGGAGTTCCTCGACGAGGTCTCGCCTGAGGACTTCGCCGCCGGCGACTCCTGACGCCGCCGCGACGTCAGGCCACGCGCTCGAACGCGCTCTCGAGCACGCGCTCGATCAGCTGATCGAAGTCGATCCCGGCGGCGTCCGCCGCCTGCGGCAGCAGGCTCGTCTCGGTCATGCCTGGGACGACGTTGCACTCGAGGATCCACAGCTCCCCCGTCTCCGCCTCGAGCATGAGGTCCACGCGCGCGACGCCGCGGCAGCCGAGTAGCTCACAGGTCGCCACCGCGAGCTCCTGCGCGCGCGCGGTTGTCGCGTCGTCGAGCTCGGCGGGGCACACGAAGGTCGTCATCCCGATCTCGTAGCGCGAGGAGAAGTCGAAGAATTGCTCCTCGCGCGGCACCGCCTCGACCACCGGCAGGGCCTCGCCATCGAGCACCGAGACCGCGAGGTCGCGGCCCGCGATGAAGCGCTCGACGAGCACCTTGTCGTCGTAGGAGAGTGCGCCCACGAGCGCGCCTGGCAGCTCCTCGCGCGTGCGCGCAAACTTGACGCCGAGCGCCGATCCCTGACGCGCCGGCTTCGCGACCAGCGGGAAGGACAGCGCGCGCGCGATCTCGTCCAGCAGCGACGCCCCACCGAGCTGCTTGACGGTCGCCTCCGAGAGACAGCGAAAGTCGGGCGTCGGGATGCCGCCCGTGCGCATCAGATGCTTCGCGAGCGCCTTGTCGTGCGCGCTCATGCACGCCGCCGGCCCAGAGCCCGTGTACGGGACGCCGATCGCTTCGAGCAGCTGCTGGATCGTCCCGTCCTCGCCGTCGCGCCCGTGCAGCGCGACGAACGCTACGTCGGGTCTGTCCTCGAGCAGGCTGCCGAGCACGTCTCCGTCCGCGTCCACTGCGCGTACGTCGTGGCCCAACCTGGCGATGGCTTCCTGGACGTGCGCGCCCGAGCGCAGCGAGACGCTGCGCTCCAGCGAGCGTCCGCCCTTCAGCACGACGACCTTGCGCGCGCTCATCGGCTGAGGCCGCCGATCATCCGTCCCCGCGCCGGCGCGCCGAGCCGCCGGCCCCTCGGCGCCGCAGCTCGACCACGTCGGCGAGCCCCGTCTTGTCGTTCTCCTGGAGCGGCGGCTCGTCGGGGGCGCCCCCGCCGGCGGACGCGCGCGTGGCGCGAGTCGGCGAGCCGGTGAGCGTGTCGATCAAGCCCGCCTGCGTCCGCACCGCGCTGCCGATCCTGCGAATGCCCTCGCGGATGTGCTCCTCGGAATTGCCCGCGAAGTTCAGGCGCATCGACGACGCCCCGCTGCGCCCGTCGACGTACGCCGCGCTGCCGGGCACGAACGCGACGCGCTCGGTCGTGCGCGCGAGCGCGAGCAGATCGGTGGTGTCGATGCGCCCGTCGAGCGTCGCCCAGATGAACATGCCCCCGCGGGGACGCGTCCACCGCCCGCGCTCGCCGAAGTGCTCCTCGAGCGCCTCCAGCATCACGTCACGGCGGCGTCCGTAGAGAGCCCGGAGCTTCTCCAGGTACGCGAGCCACGCGGGCTCACCGTCCGCTTCGCGGCGCTTGAAGTACTCGGCGACGAACAGCTGCGTCACTGGCGATGAGCAGAGGTCCGCGCCCTGCTTGCCGAGGTTCAGCTTCTCGAGCACGGGCCGCGGCGCCACCGCCCAGCCGAGCCGCACTCCGGGCGAGAGAATCTTGGAGAACGTGCCGAGGTAGATCACGAGGTCGGCGCCTCCGCGCGTGCCGCCGGCCTGCGCGTCCAGCGAATAAAGCGTCGGCAGCGCCTCGCCCTCGTAGCGCAGGAGGCCGTAGGGGTTGTCCTCGAGCACCAGCAGCTCGCGCTCGCGCGCGAGCCCGACGAGCTCTCGCCGGCGTGCGAGTGACATCGTCTCGCCGCCCGGGTTCTGGAAGTTGGGGATCGTGTAGATGAACTTCGGCCGGCGCCCCTCGGCGGCGAGCCGATCGAGCGCCCGCTCGAGCTCGTCGATCGGCATCCCTTCGCCGTCCATCTCGATCTGGGCGACGTCGGCCTGATAGGCGCCGAAGGTTGGAACCGCGCCGGGATATGTCGGCGCCTCCGCGACGATCACGTCGCCCGGATCGATCAGCGCCTTGCACACGAGGTCGATCACCTGCTGGCCGCCCGTCGTGATGATCACCTCGTCGCGGTCCACGATGGTGCCCTCGGTGGTCATCACCTCGACCACGCAGTCGACCGCCGCCGCCATGCCTTCGGTCGGTCCGTACTGCAGCGCGCGCGCCGTCGCGGTCGCGGCGACCTCGTCGAACAGCGCCGCGAACAGCTCCGGCGGAAACGTGCTCGTGTCCGGCAGCCCGCCCGCCAGCGAGATCACGTCGGGCTGTTCGGTCAGCGCCATCATCTCGCGCATCGCCGAGCTTTTCATCGTGTGCGTGCGCGCCGCGAACAGCGCCTCGTAGCGCGCGAGCTCGTGCGCCGTCGCGCGCGTGCGCCCGCTACCACCTGCTCCGCTCGTCGATCCGCTCATCGCTCGTCTGAAAGTCCCTATTCGCCGCCCACGCACGGGAACCTCGGCGCGGCGCACGAGGGCCCGCCGCTTGCGTGGGTATGCGTCCTCTATCGTCTCGGCCGCGCACCGCGCACCGTAGCGCAGCGCGGGCCCGCACACTTCCCACTCCCCAATGCACGGCATCGTCTTCGACATCGGCCTCGGCGCGGGGCTCGCGGCCGCCTGCGGGATGCGGCCCTTCCTGCCGCTCCTGCTCGCCGGCACGCTCGGCTCCGCCGGCGCGCTCGACGTCGCGTTCGCGCACGAAGGGTTCGGCTTCCTGCAGGAAGGTTGGTGGCTGCTCGCGGTCACCGTCGCGCTCGTCGTCTCTTACGCGCTGCAGGTCCTCCTCGACGTCGCGCCCATGGCCGAACGCGGCTCGCCGCGCTCGCACGCCGGCCGCCCGGCGCTGGGTCTTTCCGCCTCCGCGCTCGCGGGTATCGCGTACGGCGGCGGCGCACTCCTGTTCGCCGGCACGCTCGCCGCGCATCGCGACGCGTGGTGGCCGGGAATCGTCGCCGGCCTCGCCGCCGCGTGGCTCGCCGACCGGGTCGTCGGCCCGATCGTATTTCGCGCCCGCGCGCGGCTGAGCGACCGTGCGGCGCGCGAGGCGCTGACCGTGTATCTCGACGCGGCCGCGCTCGCGGCCGCCGGGCTGGTGTGCCTGCTGCACCCGCTCGGCTACGTGCTGCTCGCGGTGCTTGTTTGGTTTCTGGCGCGCGTGCGCGCTCGCGCGCGGGACAAGTACGCGGGCCTGCGCGTGCTGCGGCGCTGACGCGGACGTGAACGCGCGGCGCCAGCGCAAGAAGCTCGTCCTCTGCGTGATCGACGCGCTCGCTCCCGCGATGCTCGAGCGCGCGGTCGCGTCGGGCGCCGCGCCGATGCTCGAGCACCTCATGCGCGAGGGCATCTACGTCGACGACTGCGTCGCCGCGTTCCCGTCCGTGACGCCCGTCTGCGCCGCCTCGATCGTCACCGGCGCAAGCCCCGACGAGCACCACATCCCGGCGATGAACTGGTACCTGCGCGAGGAGGAACGCTACGTCGAATACGGCTCGAGCCTGCGCTCCGCGCAGCGCTTCGGGATCGCACGCCAGCTGACCGACACCGTCTACAACATGAACCGCGTCCACCTCTCAGCGCAGACGCCGACGGTGTTCGAGGCGCTCGATGACGCCGACGTGCGCACCGCCGGTACCACTTACCTCATGTACCGCGGCCGCCACCGCCACGAGCCGCAGCGCGACACGACGCTCACGCGCGTCGCATCCGCGCTCATGCGCCACCCGGTGCTCGGGCCGCGCGAGCTGTTCTACGCCGACATCTTCGCCTCGCGCAGCACAGGCTGCCGCTCCGGCCTGGGCATGCCCGGCGTGCGCGACCGTCACTCCGGATGCGTGTCCGTCTATCTCGTCGAGAACGACCTCTTCGACTTCCTGTTGCTCTCGCTTCCCGACAACGACTGGTACTCGCACAAGTACGGCCCCGAGGCGCAGATGCAGTCGATCGCGCAGGCCGACCTGCAGCTCGCGCGCGTCTTCGGCGCCGGCGGCGGCATCGAGGAGTTCCTCGACGACCACGCGGTGATCGTCATGGCGGATCACTCGCAGGTGCCGGTCACGCAGTCGATCGCGCTCCAGGACGAGCTTTCCGAGCTCGGAGTGCTCGGGCCGGCGCGCACGCCACGGCGCTCGCGCGAGCAGGAACCGCGGATCGCGGTCTGTCCCTCCCAGCGCGCGGCGATGGTGTACGCGCTGCACGAGTCCGAGCGCGACGCGATGCGTGCCTCCGCGGCCGCGCGCGCGCTCGCGATCGACGGCGTCGAGCACGTGATGTGGCTTGCCCGCGACGCGAACGACCAACCGAGCGAGGCGATCCTGCAGACGCGCGAGCGCGAGGAGCTCCGCTTCGCCCCGGGCGGCGACGTGAGCGACGCGCGGGGGCTGCGCTGGTCCCTCGAAGGGGAGCTCGGCGTGATCGGCGCGGAGGTCGCCGACGGCCTCATCAGCTCGCCCTCATATCCCGACGCGCTCGAGCGCGTGTGGTCCGCGCTCAACTCGCCAAACGCCGGCGAGCTGCTGCTGTCCGCGTCCGATGGCTGCGAGTTCATGGACTGGGGCCGCCAGGCGCACGTCGGCGGAGGAAGCCACGGCTCGCTGCACGCGAGCGACTCGCTCGGCGCGCTCGTGCTGTGCGGCGTCGAAGCGCCCGCTCCCCAGGCGCCGCAATGGAGCATCCGCGACGTCGCGCCGCTAGTGCTCGAGCACTTCGGCGTCGCACAGCCGGCCGCGCTCGCGTAGGTCCTTGAACGTGCGTCGCCTCACCCTCGTGATCGCGTGCCTGGGGCTCATGCTCGCCGCGGCGCCGGCCGCCGCCGCCGCGGCCTCGACCGCGAGCACGCTGCCCACCGCGAGGGCACAATCCACAGCGAGCGCCGCGTCCACAGCGAGCGCCGCGTCCACAGCCGGCGCCGGGTCCACAGCCGGCGCCGCGTCCACAGCGAGCGCGCAGACGGGGCCGATCCCGGTCCCGCCGTCGACGGTCCCGCCCGCCGGGCGGCGTCTGTCGGCCGACCAGGTGCTCGCGATCGCGAGCCGCGTGAAGAAGGCGCGGGCCGCGCGCCGCGAATACCCCGGCTCGTACGGCGGCGCCTATCTGCTCAACCCGTTCCGCTGGCAGGTCAGCTACTTCTCGCGCAACGGCAAGAAGGAGATCGCGCAGGTCATCATCGCCGACCTCAGCGGCCGCGTGCTCGAAACGTGGACGGGGTTCCAGGTGCCGTGGCAGATGGCGCGCGGCTACCCGGGCGCGTTCGGCCGCCACGTCAACGCGCTCTACATCTGGTTGCCGATGTGCGCGCTGTTCTTCCTCGCGTTCTTCGACTTCCGACGCCCGCTGCAGCTGCTGCACCTCGACCTGCTCGTGCTGCTGTCGTTCTCGATCTCGCTCGCGTACTTCAACCACGCGCACATCTACGCATCGGTTCCGCTCGCCTACCCGCCGCTCGTCTACCTGCTCATTCGCATGCTCGTGCTCGCGCGCGGCGGTCGCAGAGGGCCGCCGCGCCCGCTGCGCCTACTGGTGCCCGCGCCGTGGCTCGCGCTCGCCGTCGTCTTTTTGATCGGCTTTCGCATCGCGCTCAACGTGACCGACTCGAACGTCATCGACGTCGGCTACGCGGGCGTCATCGGGGCGCAGCGGCTCGTGGACGGCAAGCCGCTGTACGGCGGTTATCCCCGCGACAACGAACACGGCGATACCTACGGCCCGGTCAACTACGAGGCCTACGTCCCGTTCTGGGCGCTCTTCGGCTGGTCCGGCAGGTGGGACGACCTTCCCGCGGCGCACGCCGCGGCGATCGTCTTCGACCTGCTCGCCGTGGCGCTGCTGTTCCTGCTCGGCAGACGCGTACGCGGGCCCGCGCTGGGGGTCGCGCTTGCGTACGCGTGGGTGTCCTATCCCTTCACGCTGTTCGCCCTCGAGTCCAACTCGAACGACTCGCTCGTCGCGGCGCTCGTGCTCGCTGCGCTGCTCGCCGCGAGCTCGCGCCGACCGATCGGAGATCGGCCAGCGGGGGCGGCCGCGCGCGGAGCCTTCGCGGCGCTCGCGGGCCTTACGAAGTTCGCGCCGCTCGCCCTCGCGCCGCTGCTCGCGCTGCACAGGACGGACGAGAGCCGGCCCGGCGGCGCCGCGCCGCGCGCGCTCACGCGCTCGCGGATCGTGTTCCTGGTCGCGTTCGCCCTCGCCGGCGGGATCGCGCTCGTGCCGGCGTTCGCCCACGACTCGCTCTCGACGATTTTCACGCGCAGCGTCACCTATCAGGCGCAGCGCGAATCGCCGTTCTCGATCTGGGGCCTTTACTCAGGGCTCGAGGGGATCCAGCGCACCGTGCAGGTGGCCGCGATGCTGCTCGCGCTCGCGCTCGCGCTGACGCGGCGGGCACGCGATCTCGGAGGCCTCGCCGCGGCCTGCGCCGCCGTGCTCGTCGCGGCGCAGCTCGGCATCGCGCACTGGTTCTACCTCTACATCCCGTGGTTCTTCGGCCTCGCGATGCTCGCGATGCTCGCGCGCTTCAGCCCCCCGCGGAGTTCGTCGAGGGGCGTTGCATCAGGATCTGCTCGATCGACGCCGCGCGCCGCCGCCCTGAGCAGCGGATGAACACGCCCATCAGCCAGGGGTCGATATCCGAGGTTTCGAAGCGCACCGGCATCTGCGTCACGAGCCCCTCGAGCGCCTGCTCGCGCTTGACGCCGATCACCCCGCCCCGCGGGCCCGTCATGCCGACGTCGGTGATGTAGGCGGTCCCATCGTCGAGCACGCGCGCGTCCGCCGTCGGCACGTGCGTGTGCGTTCCCACGACCGCGGTCACGCGACCGTCGAGATGCCAGCCCATCGCGATCTTCTCCGAGGTCGCCTCCGCGTGCATGTCGACGAGGATCTGGTCGGCACCTTCGCCGAGCTCCGCCAGCGCGACCTCGATCTCGGTGAACGCGGAGCGCCCCGCGCGCAGGTACAGGTTGCCACTGAGGTTGACCACGCCGAGCCGCACTCCGTCGTGCTCCACGACCGCGACGCCGCGGCCGGGCTGGGTGCGCAGGAAGTTTGCGGGGCGCACGATCCGCGGCTCGGATTCGAGATACGGGTAGATCTCACGCCGGTGGTAGGCGTGATTGCCGAGCGTGATCACGTCGACGCCGGAGCGGAGCAGCTCATCGGCGATCTTGGGCGTGATGCCGAGCCCGCCCGCGACGTTCTCGGCGTTGACCACGACGAACGTCGGCGCGTAGCGCTCGCGCAGCACGGGCAGGCTCGCAAGCAGCGTGCGCCGGCCGATCCCGCCGACTATGTCGCCGACGAACAGGATGCCGGCGCCGTCGCTCGCGGCGTCCCTATGCGCCGCATCGTGGGGTGTCGCGTCCTCGTCCGTCGCGTCGTGATCGACCGCGGCGGGCTTCGCAGGCGTTCTCGCGGGCTCCGGCTTGCGGGCCCCCGCCTGCCGCTCAGCCATACTCTG
>DATBCA010000201.1:0-2641 GCA_036270715.1 Solirubrobacteraceae bacterium | reverse complement strand
GACGGGCTGCCACTGCGCAGCCCAGTTCTGGACTTCCTGCGCGAGCGACGTGCCGGCGGTCGCGGTCTGCATGGGCGCGATGTGAATAACCGGCACACCGACCGCCGGCTGGGGCGATCCGACGATCGCCGCCGCGAGCCTGCTCAGAGGCGCGTGAACAGCGGCGCGCGCGAGTGCCGTGGCAGCTGCACTGGCTCCTTCCAGTAGTTCCGCCATCCTTGGCACAAGCTAAGTATCGCGCCCCGGCGGACGTTTACAAAGGGCACTCGCGCGGTTCCGCGCCGTCCGCGCGCCCGCGAGCCGTCGCCCGTCCAGCCGCCTCAGCCGAGAAGGGCCACGGCGGCGTCCCTGAAGAACTCCGTCGCGAACGCGAGGTCGCGCACGTCGATGCGCTCGTCGGGGGCGTGGATCAGCGGCTCGCACTCCAGCAGCGACTGGTGACGGTGGGGAAAGAAGCCGTAGGCGACGCAGTCGGGGAAGGCGGCGCGGAAGTGCCGCGAGTCGCTGAAGCCGGGGAGGATCATCGGCACGATCGCCGCGCCGGGGTCGCGCGCCGCGATCCACGAGGAGATCTCCTCCAGCAGCGCGGAGCGCGTGGGCGAGCGGTTGCCGGCGACGCGCTCGGTGAACTCGATCTCGTAGGCACCCTCGCCGAGGACCTCGGCGATGCCTGCGCGAACCTCGCCCTCCCCGAGCCCGGGGGGCACGCGGCAGTCGACGCGCAGCTCCGCGCGGCTGGGGATGACGTTGATCTTCTCCGAGGCGCGGATGCGCGTCGGCGTGAAGGTGACGCCGAGCATCGGCTCGAAGTACGTCGCGAGCAGCGGGTCGGAGGCGCGCAGGTGCGCGACCGCCGCGCTCGGGTCCCCCGGATCCTCGCCGAGCGCCCGCAGGCACGCGCGCGACTCCTCGGTGAGCGAGTAGGACGGCTGGCGCTCGCCGAGCCGCTGCAGCAGGGGGCCCATCTTCAGGAGTGCGTTTTCGCCCATCGCGGGCATCGACGCGTGGCCGGCGACGCCGTCGGTTGCGACCGTGAAGCGGAACACGCCCTTCTCGGCGCAGCACACTCCGTAGCTGCGCCGGCCGCGGTGCTCGAAGAACTGGCCGCCGCCCTCGTTGACGAGGAGGTCGCAGCGCACCTTCTCGGGGTGCTCGCGCGTGATCCACTGCGCGCCGCGCTCGCCGCCGGTCTCCTCGTCGACGACGAACACGAGCAGCAGCTCCCCCGCGCGGGGGCGCCAGCCCGAGCGCGCGAGCTCCGCGGCGGCGGCGGCCTCGGCGGCGACCTGGGACTTCATGTCGAGCGCGCCGCGCCCCCACAGGTAGCCGTCGACGCTCGCCCCCGACCACGGGTCGTGCGTCCACTCGCTCGGCTCGGCGAGCACCGTGTCGACGTGACCGAGGTAGCACAGGGTCGGCCCCGCGGCGCCCGCACCGCCCGCTGCGCGAAGGCGCGCGATCAGGTTCGGGCGCTCGCGCTCGGCGCCGAGCAGCTCGCACTCGAGCCCGGCGGCGCCGAGGTGCGCGGCGAGAAACTCCTGGGCCGGGCGCTCGTTGCCGGGGGGGTTGACGGTGTTGAAGCGGATGAGTGACGCGAGCAGCTCTTCGGCCTCGCTGGCCGATCTTCGATCGGTCATGCGGCGGATCGTACGCCCATCTGCTCGAGATCCTCGGCGGTGAGCGGGAAGTGGCACGCGACGCGGGTGCCGGAGCCCTTCTCCTCGAGCAGCGGCTCCTCGACGGAGCAGCGCGCCTGCGCCTTCGGGCAGCGCGTGTGAAAGCGGCAGGCGCTCGGCGGGTTCGCGGGGCTCGGTACGTCGCCCGTTAGCAGCCGCCGCTTATGCCCGTGGCGAGTGGGGTCCGGTACGGGGACCGCGGACAGGAGCGCGCCGGTGTACGGGTGCCGCGGGAACCCGTACAGATCGTCACCCGGCCCGATCTCGACGATCTTGCCGAGGTACATCACCGCGACGCGATCGCACATGTGTCGCACGACCGAGAGGTCGTGCGCGATGAACACGACCGTGAGCCCGAACTCGCGCTGCATGTCGCGCAGGAGGTTGAGCACCTGCGCCTGGATCGAGACGTCGAGCGCCGAGACGGGCTCGTCGGCGATGAGCAGCTTCGGTTTCAGCGCGAGCGCGCGCGCGACGCCGATGCGCTGGCGCTGGCCGCCGGAGAACTCGTGCGGATAGCGGTTGTAGTGCTCGGGGTTCAGCCCGACGGTCTCCATCAGCGTCTGCACCGCTCGCTTGCGCGCGGACTTGTCCTTTTCCAGGCCATGCACCGCGAACGGCTCGCCGATGATCGAGCCGATCGTCTTGCGCGGGTTCAGCGAAGAGTAGGGATCCTGGAAGATCATCTGCGCCTGGCGGCGCAGCGCCTTGAGCGCGGGGCCGCGGAGCTTGGTGACGTCCTCGCCTTCGAAGCGCACCTCGCCCGCCGTCGGCTGGAGCAGGCGCAGGATCAGCCGCGCGGTCGTGCTCTTGCCGCAACCGGTCTCGCCTACGAGCCCGAGCGTCTCACCCCGGCGCACGTCGAAGCTCACGCCGTCGACGGCCTTGACCGCGCCCACCTGGCGGGCGAAGAGGATGCCTCGCGTGATCGGAAAGTGCTTCTCGAGGCTCCGCACTTCGACGAG
>DATBCA010000200.1:0-2577 GCA_036270715.1 Solirubrobacteraceae bacterium | reverse complement strand
ACGCGCGACCTCGAGGTCGCGGCGCTGGGGCTTCGCTTCATCCAGGGCGTCGGCCTGCGCGGGCTCGGCAACGTCGAGTTCAAGCGCGACGGCGCCGACGGGCAGCTCAAGCTGATCGAGTGCAACGCGCGCTTCACGATGTCCAACGAGCTGATCCGCGTCGCGGGCATAGATCTCGCGCTGTTCTCCTACAACCGCTTGCTCGAAAGGCCCACGCCGCGCGTGTCCGGCTACCGCTCGGACGTGCGCCTGTGGGACCCGATCCGCGACACGCGAGCGTTCCTCGAATACCGCCGCAACGGAGAGCTCTCGCTCGGCGGCTGGGTCGCGAGCCTGATGCACCGCCAGCACCTGCGCACCGCGCGCGTTGACGACCCGATGCCCGCGCTCGCGGGTCTCGCGCGCCAGCTCGCGGTGGCGGCGGCGAAGCTGCGGCCCGCCGAGCGCGCGGCCGGGCGCGCGGCGCTCGCGAGGGCCGCGGGGGCACTGTCCGAGCGCCTCGGGGGAACCGGCGGCGCCGCCTCCAAGCTCGCCTCGCGCGCCGAGGTCGTGGCTTCGACCGGCCCTCACTACGTCCTGCGTCGCCTGCGCGCGGATCGCGCGTTCGCGCCGTTCAAGCGCGACGCGCGCAACGATTTCTACGAGCGGATCTGGAACGAGGCCGCGGATGCAATCGGGGCGAGCGTGTCGAAGCTCGGCCCGGGTCGTTTCGAGATCGCGCGCGGCGCCGCTCGCGCGCGCGTGTATCGACAGGTCACCGGCATAGACGATCCGGCGACGTTGAAGGTCGCGCTAGACAAGGCGCTCGTGCACCGGATGCTCGCGAGCGAGGGGCTTGCGATCCCCGAGCACGTCGAGTTCGACGTCCGCGACCCCGCCCCCGCGCTCGAGTTCCTGCGCCGCGCCGGCGGCGCGTGCGTCGTCAAGCCCGCCGCGGGAAGCGGCGGCGGGCACGGCACGACGGCGGGGATCACGACCGAGGCCGAATTCATGCGCGCGCGGCGCAACGCCGCGCGCTCGGGCGCGAGCGTGCTGATCGAGCGCCAGGCCAGCGGCGCGGTGTTTCGGCTGCTGCTCCTCGACGGCGAGCTGCTCGACGTGGTTCGCAGCGTGCCAGGCCACCTCACCGGTGACGGGCGCTCGAGCGTCGCGGAGCTGATCTTCGCCGAGAACGAGCGCCGCGTCGCGGCAGGCGGCGCAGCGGGCGTCGAGCTGATGGGCGCCGGGCTCGACATGGTGCTCGCGCTCGAGCGCGCGGGGCTGCGCCTGTCCTCGGTGGCGCCCGCCGGCGCGAGGATCGCGCTGGGCGACGTGACCAACAACAACTCGCTCGCCGACAACGAGACCTTTCGCGGCGAGCTCTCGCGCGAGCTCGTCGCCGAAGCCGTCGCCGCGCAGAGCGCGGTGGGGCTGCGCCTGGCGGGCGTCGACGTCATCACCACCGACCCCACCCGGCCGCTGCGGGAGTCGGGCGGCGTGATCAACGAGGTGAACGGGACGCCCGGGCTGCACCATCACTACCTCGTCGCCGAGCCCGATCGCGCCACGCGCGTCGCCATTCCCGTGCTCGAGCGCCTGCTCGCGGGACCACGCCAGAACGGCGCGCACCCTCCCGGCGCGCCGCCTCCGTCAGCGCTCTCGCGCTTGGACCCGGCCTGAGCGCTCGTCGATAGCCGCGAGCACCTCGGCGCCGCTGGACGGGCGCTGCTCGTGAAAGGCCTCGCGCAGCCCCAGGCGCGCCACCGCGCCCAGCACCTCGGCGGCCGCGCGCGAGCCGAGCGGCTCGACGCCCGCCGCGGCGACGACCTCGCCGCACGCCCGGAGCTCCTGTGCCCGCCGCTCGGCATGGACGGCGAGCGCGCACAGTACGCGGTCGGCGAGCGCAGGGAACGGAACCGTCTCCCCCGGCCCGCGCACGCTCTCGGCCACCCGCTCCTCGAGTCCGTAACGGCGAGCGGCGAGCATCATCTCGACGATCAGCGCGTCTCGTCCTTTCAGGTACACGCTGCGCAGCAGCTTCAGCAGCGTCGCGTGGCCCGAAGGCGCGTCGAGGATCTCGAGCTCGAAGCCTTCGCCGGCGATGAGCTCGCCGAAGGACTGCGCGCCCGGCCCGCTGAGCACCAGCGGAACCTCGTGGCCGCTCATGGCTACGGTGCCGAGCACGCCCACGTCGACGTAAAGCCCTCCCGCCGCGGCTATCAGTTCCGCGCCCGCCTGCTTGTCCGCGACCGGCGCGGGCGCGAAATCGACGAAGTGCGTGCCCTCGGCGAGCAGCGGCGCGACCGCGCGCGCGACCTCGAGCGAAACGCGCGCGGGCGCGACCGAGAAAACCACCGCCGCACCCTCGATCGCCTCCGCGATCGACTCGCTACGCGATGCGCGCGCGCGGCGCAGGCGGGCCTCGAGCGCCGCCGCGCCGGCGGCGTCCGTGCGCGCGGGCGCGTACGCGCGGACGCTGTTCTCCGGGAGCCGCGCGAGGCGCTCGGCGAGCGTGACGCCGAGCTCGCCAAAGCCGATGAACGCGAACGCGGTCAGCGGGGCTCGGCGCTCGGCACGTCGAGCAGGATGCCCGCTTCA
>DATBCA010000199.1:0-2439 GCA_036270715.1 Solirubrobacteraceae bacterium | reverse complement strand
TCTCGTCTGAAGCTCGGCGCACGACGCCTTGACAGAGCATGACGTTTGGCCCCGTCGCGTACGCAGATCGCCACCTGCCGCACGGTAGAGTGCCGAGCGCGCGGCGCTGACACACACGCACACGGGCCGCGAACGCAAACGGGCGGCGGCGGCGCGGTCTCGCCATCATTGGGTCGATGCACTTCCTCGACCGCCGCCACGCGGGACGTACGCTCGCGGCGCAGCTTGCGCCGCTCGCGGACGAGCGGCCTGTGGTGATCGCGCTGCCGCGCGGGGGCGTGCCCGTCGGCGCGGAGGTCGCGCGACTGCTCGACGCTCCGCTGGAGATCCTCGCGGTGCGAAAGCTCGGCGCCCCTGGCAATCCCGAGCTGGGCGTCGGGGCGATCGTCGAGGACGGGACGGCGGTGCTCGATGAGCGCTCGGCAGGCGCCGTCGGAATGACGCAGGCGATGCTCGAGGAGACCGTCGCGCGCGAGGCGTCCGAGCTACAGCGCCGCGTGGCGAGCTACCGCGGGGACCGCCCGCGCTTGCCGATTTCCGGGCGCACGGTCGTCCTCGTCGACGACGGGCTCGCGACGGGCCTGAGCGACCTCGCGGCGGTGCGCGCCGTGCGCAAGCAGAACGCGAGCCGCGTCATCGTCGCGGTGCCCGTTGGCTCCAGCGAGGCGGTGCGGATGCTCGCGGAGGAGGCCGACGACGTCGTTTGCCTGCTCACCCCCCACGTTCTCTTCGGCGTTGGCCTGTGGTACGACGACTTCTCGACCGTCGACGACGAGCAGGTCATCTTCCTGCTCAGAGAGGCGAGGGAGCGCGAAGGCGACGGTCGCCCTCAGCCCGAGCGAACCGTGTAGCGGACCGGCACGAAGCGCTCGCTAGCCTTCGGCGGTCGCAGGTACTTCTTCCTCTGGCGCGGCGGGAGCTTGCGCGAGTCCCCGAGGTCGACGCGCTCGTAGGGAACGATCGAGATCAGGTGGCTGATGAGGTTCAGGCGCGCCGCGCGCTTGCTGTCGCCCTCGACCACGAACCACGGGCTGCGCTCGGTGTCCGTGTAGACGAACATGCGGTCCTTCGCCTCCGCGTAGTCGACCCAGTGCGAGCGCGCCTGCACGTCGGTCGGGCTGAACTTCCAGCGCTTGCGCGGGTCGGAGAGGCGTTTTTGAAAGCGGCGCTCCTGCTCCTCGTCGCTCACCGAGAGCCAGTACTTGACGAGCATGATGCCGTCGTTCAGGAGCGCCTCCTCGAACAGCGGGCAGAAGCGCAGGAACTCGTCGTACTGGTCCTGCGTGCAGTAGCCGAGCACGCGCTCGACACCCGCGCGGTTGTACCAGCTGCGGTCGAACAGCACGATTTCGCCGGCCGCCGGGAGATGCGAGACGTAGCGCTGGAAATACCACAGCGTCTTCTCGCGCTCGCTCGGCGTCGGAACTGCGACGACGCGGCACGTGCGCGCGTTCAGGTAGGCGATGACGCGCTTGATCGCACCGTACTTGCCCGCCGTGTCGCGCCCCTCGAACAGCACCACCAGGCGCCCGCCGGTCGCGACGATCCACTCCTGCATGTAGACGAGCTCGGTCTGCAGGCGCAGGAGCTCCTTCTCGTATTGCTTGGCGCTCAGCTCCTTCGGCTCGTCCACACCGAGCATGATCCCAACTCGCAGCGCGCCCTCGTGACGCTCGCTCGGGTCGGGCTGGCTCCGGTGCATGCCTTCACGTACGCTCGGCCATGACGATGGTGGGAGTGGGAGCCATTTGCGAGGCGGCTGCGCCGGCGGTATTTCGACGGCGCGATCTGCACGGCGCCTGAGCGCACGCCAGCACGAGATGGGCTTCGAAACGCTTCTGTTGATCGGGCTCGCCGGGCTCGCCGGGCCGCTGCTCGCGCTGTCCGGGCGCCGCTTCGTCCCCGTCGTCATCGGCGAGATCGCCGCGGGCGTCGTCATCGGGCGCACGGGCTTCGGCGCAATCGATCCGAACGACGCGACGACTTCGTTTCTCGCGATGGTGGGCTTCGCGATGCTGATGCTGACGGTCGGAATGCACCTGCCGCTGCGCGACCCGCGACTGAGCGCGTCGCTGCGCGAGGGCGCGGTACTCGCGGCTGCGGTAGCGGTGCTCGCGGTCCCCGCTGGGTTCGCCGCGGCGGCGATCGCGGGAACGCGACACGCGGCGATCTACGCGGTCGTGCTCGCATCGGGCTCCGCGGCGGTGCTGCTGCCTTCGCTCGAGGGGGCCAGCACGGCGAGCGCGGATGCGCTCACGGTGATGGCGCAGGTGACGGTCGCGGACGTCGCGACGATCGTCGCCGTGCCGATCGCGCTGGTGCCCTCCCGCACCTCGCACGCCCTGCTCGGAGGCGCGCTGGTGACCGCGACGGCGCTGCTCCTGTTCGGAGCCGTGCGCATGCTCCGCCGCAGCTCGCGTATTCACCGCCTGCGCGAGA
>DATBCA010000198.1:0-5417 GCA_036270715.1 Solirubrobacteraceae bacterium | reverse complement strand
TCGCGCGACGATCTCGTTGCGGGGGAGGATGTGTTTTTCTCCGCGACAGGTGTCACCGACGGCGATGTCCTTCAGGGCGTGCGCTACCCCGGCGCCGGTGGCGCGACAACCGAATCGCTCGTCACGCGCTCGCGCTCGGGCACCATGCGGCGCATCCGCGCGACCCACGACCGCGAGAAGCTGCGCACGGTCGTCGGCGCTCACTACTGACACGAGGCGCTCGACGCCGGCTTCTACGTGCCGCCGAGCGGGCGCACGCGAAAGCGGCCGACGCGCGACTCGGCGAGGTCGAGCCGCACGAGCGAACGCAGGAACGCCTTCGTGATGATCACGTGGATGCGCGACTGCGTCGCGTCGTAGAGCCGGCGGCTGATGCGCGTCGCGATCGACGGGTAGAAGTTGCGAACCGCCACTTCGACCAGCAGGCGTGCGCGGCCGTCCGGCGTGATCCCCTCGCGGCGCACCTCGATCTGGAGGTGCCCGCCCGCCGTGATCCGGCGGCGCGCCACGAGCAGCCCGCCCGCGATCCGCCAGCGCACGATGCCTCGCTCCTGGCTGAGCTCGTACTCCGGCGGATGGAAGGAGATGAGCGTGAGCGGCCGGGCGATGAGCACGATCGCGCGACCGCTCTTGCGGTAGGACACGCGTACCAACCCCAGCGTCGCGCGCGAGAGGAAGCGCCAGTAGGTGCGCGCGAGGCGCTCGAGGTTCCTCGCCGACCAGATCTCGTCGAGCGACGCGATCGTCATCTCGATCTCGGCCGTCTGCACCGACTGCACCGCGCAGGTCGTCCAGTCGTGCGAGGTCGTCGAACGGGTGGCCACGATCACCGCCGGCGGAGGGCCGTGGAGGCGATCGCGCAGCGTCCGCCACACCGCGGGCGAGAGCGCGAGCAGGACGGTAGCCGCGACCGCCACGATCACGACGAGCGCGGTGGACATGGGCAAGCACGGTATCCCGTCCCGTCCAGCGTGGGTGATAATCATCGCCGTGTGAGCGGCGAGGCGAGCATCGGCTACGACGGTCCGCGAGCCCGGCCCGTCGCCGACGCGCCAATCCAACACTTGCTCGCTCGCACCGAGGACCTCGCCAAGAGGTGGGTGCTCACGATTGCCGGGGCGCGCACCCTCGCGGATATCGCCGCGCTCCCGATCGCGCAGATCACGAATGGCGCCCCGTCGCTGTGCGCCGCAGTGCTGCGCGCCCTCCGTTCCGACGACGCGCTCCAGGAGGACGCGGCGCACTGCGCGCACGGCTCCGCCGACGACGCCCTCGGCGGGCTGACGCTGGGCTGGAGCGACGACCCGCGCGACGCCGTGGCCGCCGTCGAAGCGCTGCGGATGGTCGTGTGGGACGCGCTCGTGCAGGCAGCCGGCACCGAGAGCCTCGGCGCTCCGCCGTACCGGTTGCTCGGCGATCTCGGCGACCGGCTCGCCTATGTCTGCGGCATCGTCCTCACGAGGAGCCTCCAGCCGGTCGCCTCACGCGCGGCGCAGGCGTCGCCCGAGCGCGCGGGGCCGCCGGCGCCGGTGGCCGCCGCCCGATGGGCTGCACCGGTTTTCCCGGGAGAGCCGACCGTGCACCGGGCCCAGTCCTTCGGAGCGCCCGGCCCACGCGCCGAGCGGCGCGGCGAGCTGCCCGCGCGCCAAGCGCCGGATACGCCGCGACCAGCGCCCGACGACCGACCCGCGCCCGACGACCGGCGCCGGCCCGCCGCTCCGCAGCGAGACCCGGCGCCACCGGCGGCTCGCATCGGCGGCTCGCGCGCGATGCTCGTAGACGATTTCGTGCAGCCGCCCATGGCCCCGCGCGGGCGCGCGCGCGGCCCCGCGCCGCCCGCGAACGAGGCGTCGCGCGCGGACGCGGGCGCGCGCGGTCGCGGCGGCGCAGAGGGGCGCGCGCTTCCGTGGGACATCCCGCTCGCCGGCGAGCGTCCGTCGGCCGAGGGCGACCGTCGCCGCGACCCCGGTCCGCGGTCCGGGCGCGGCCGCGGGACGCGCGAGCCACCGGAGATCTCTGTGCTGCGACGCCGCCCGCCGCGCGAGCGCGAGTAGCGCTCAGGCGCGAGTGGCGCTCAGCCGTCCGCCGCGCGAGCGCGAGTGGCGCTCAGGCGCGAGTGGCGCTCAGGCTCAACCCGCGGGCGCCGCGCTCGCTCCGCCCGCGAGCGCCGCCGACGCGGCCGTACCCGAAGCGGGCGCCGACGCGGGGGGCTCACCCAGCGTGGGCGCGTTCGGAGCCTGGCCCACGACGCGCGCGCCGATGCGCGCCGATCCTTCGATCCCGAGCGCCTGCGCAGCGCCCGCGGTGAGGTCGAACGAGGCGCCGTTGTGGGCATAGGGCCCGCGGTCGATCACCGGCACGACGAGGCGGTGGCGGTGGTAGCTGACGCGAACGAGCGTGCCGCAGGGGAGCGTGCGGTTCGCCACCCCGATGGTCGCGGGCTCGAGCAGCTGTCCGCACGCGGTTGTCTGCCCGTAGAAGCCCGGGCCGAACCACGTTGCGAGCGCCTTCGTGAGGCCGCGCGCCGGCGCGGTGGGCGCGGGCGACGGCGCGGCGCTCGCGCCGCCCGTTTCAGCGAGCGCGCTCGTCGCGGGACCGGCCGCGCAAAGCGTCGCGGCCAGGGTGCACACCAACGTTGTCGTCCGGGGGGATCTACGCATCGGTCTCGACGCCTACGGGGTCAGCTGACGGGCTCGCGCTGCCAGAGGCTGCGCTGGGACCTGGACGGTCCGTTCGCCCCCGCGAACCCGCCGTAAGCGGCTTCGCAATGGGTCCCCCGTCTCCCGCGGCCTGGGCCGCAGGAGCTCGGCGTGCGCGGCAGTATACCGATGCTCGAGGACCAATGCGCGACGAGGCGGCGGTCCTCGGGGAGCGCAGGGCGCAGCGGGCGCGCCGTGCTTCAGGGCAGGCGCAGGCGGCCGACGATGTCCTTGAGCGTCGAGGTGCCTCGCGAGAGGCTCGCTTTGGCGAAGTCTGTGAGCAGCTCGCCGGCCGCGCCCAGGAGCTCGCTCGCGCCGGGAGGCATCACGGGCCCGCTCGTTGACTCGCCCTCGCTCTCGAAACCCTGCCTCGGCGCCCGCTCCGGCGAGCGGCTCGCGCGAGAGGACGCTGCGCGTTGCGCGCTCGCGCCCGCCGTGCCCTGGTGCCGCGCCCTCGCGCCCGTGGTCGCCTTCGCTTTGCGTGTGCGCTGGCCGGCGCTCGCGGCGGATTGTGCGCCGGCCTCGGTCGCGGGCCGCGCGGCCGCGGCGGCGGTCTTGCCGCGCTCGGACGGGCGTTCGCTCGCGCGCCGCGGGGCGCCGCCGGAGGCGCCGTCGCGAGCGGCGATGCGTCTCGCGCTCGAGCGCTGCGGGCGGGTGCGCGGGAGGTTCGAGAGCACTCCCGCCGAGTCGCGTTCGTTGCCCACCGGGCTCGGGCGGTCGTTCTCCTCGCTCATCTCGCACATCATCGCGCACACCGCCGTCGCGCGCGCGACGGCCGCTTCGCAGGTCGTGCGCGACGCGTTAGCATGGGCCTGCCAGGTCCTCCTGGCGCGAACGATAGGCGCGCCTTCGTCGTATGTCGCGAGGGGAGGTCGCCGGGAGCGGCATCGCGCCGTTCGAGCGTCGCACCCGTCACCTAATGTCGGAAGAACGAGAACAGATGTCAGTGGTCGATCTTGCGGAGCTGGACGAGGTCAAGGGGCTGCTCGCGAAGGGGCAGCAGGTGGGGGTTCTCTCCTTCGCGGAGATAACGAAGGCGATGTCCGAGCTCGACCTCGACGAGTCGGACGTCGAAGAACTTCACGGCTACCTCGAGCGGGCTGAGATAGAGCTCGTCGAGGACATCGATCCAGCGACGGCGGTCTCGGCGCAGCTCGAGCGCGCGCCGGACAAGCGCGGCCGGCGCAAAGCCAAAGCCCAGCTGGACCTCAAGCCGGACATGACGACCGACTCGCTGCAGCTGTTCCTCAAGGACATCGGCAAGGTGCGGCTGCTGACCGCGCAGGAGGAGGTCGATCTCGCCAAGAGGATCGAGCGCGGTGATCTCGACGCCAAGCAGAAGATGGTCGAGTCGAACCTGCGCCTGGTGGTGTCGATCGCGAAGAACTACCGCAACCAGGGGCTTCCGTTCCTGGACCTGATCCAGGAGGGTACGCTCGGGCTCGTCCGCGCGGCGGAGAAGTTCGACTACCGCAAGGGCTTCAAGTTCTCGACATACGCCACGTGGTGGATCCGCCAGGCGATCGCGCGCGCGCTCGCCGACAAGGCGCGCACGATCCGCATCCCCGTGCACGTCGTCGAGAAGCTCAACAAGATCGGCCGCGCCGAGCGAAAGCTCGTGACGGAGCTCGGACGCGAGCCGACCGCCGCCGAGATCGCCGAGGTCACCGGCATCGACCCCGAGGAGGTCGACTCGATCAAGCGTTCTGCCCAGGCGCCCGTCTCGCTCGAGAAGCCGGTCGGCGACGAGGAGGAGTCGGAGTTCGGCCAGTTCATCGCCGACGAGCGCGCCGAGTCGCCGTACGAGCGCGCGGCTGAGATCCTCACCAAGGAGGCGCTGCGCGAGGCGCTCGAGAACCTCTCCTACCGCGAACGACGCGTGCTCGAGCTGCGCTATGGCCTCGGCGGCGAGCACCCGCGGACGCTCGACGAGGTCGGTCGTACGTTCAACGTGACGCGCGAGCGCATCCGCCAGATCGAGAACCAGTCGCTGAAGAAGCTCCAGAGCCTCGCCGAGGCGCAGAAGCTTCGCGACGTCGCGTAGCTCGCTCGCGGAGCGCCTCCGCCGCCCGCCCGACCCGCCGATTGAATCTGGACGCGCCGGCGTCCATCAGTTCTGGACGCATTCAAGCCGCGCGGATCGCGTGCCGATCATCGGCGTATGTTCGACGTAACCGTGGCTCTGAGGGAGCTCGTCGAGAAGCAAGGCTCCGACCTGCACCTGAAAGTCGGCTCGCGCCCGCTGTACCGCGTGCACGGCGTGCTCGCGCCCGAGCAGAGCCGCTCGGAGCTGAACGCCCAGGACACCGAGGATGCGCTGCGCCAGCTGCTCGATGACAGGACGAAGCTCGACGAATTCAACGAGGACCACGAGGTCGACTTCTCGTTCGAAATCCCCGGCGTCGCGCGCTATCGCATCAACGCCTTCCAGCAGCGGGGCGTGATCTCGCTCGCCTGCCGCGCGATCCCGACGAAGATCTCGACGATCGAAGAGCTCGCGCTGCCGCCCGTCGTCACCGAGCTCGCCGAGGAGGAGCGCGGGATCGTCCTGCTGACGGGGACCACCGGCTCGGGCAAGTCCACCACGCTGGCGGCCATGATCGACCGCATCAACACGTCGACGTCGAAGCACATCGTCACCATTGAGGACCCGATCGAGTTCCTGCACACCGACAAGAAGTCGGTGATCAACCAGCGCGAAGTGGGTCAGGACACGGC
>DATBCA010000197.1:0-4341 GCA_036270715.1 Solirubrobacteraceae bacterium | reverse complement strand
CGAAGCACAGCTCGTAGTCGTCGCCCGCGCCGGCCGCAAGGCGCCACGGCTCGACGCGCAGCTGTGCCGCTACGTCCTCCACGCCCTGCTCGAGCGGGAGGCTCGCGAGGTCGATCAGCAGGCGCACGCCGCTCGCGAGCGCCACGTGCGCCGCGTCGCTCGCGAGCCCGTCGGAGGTGTCGATCATCGCGTGGACGCCCGCGCGCGCAAGCGCCTCGCCCTCGCGCAGGCGCGGGACCGGCGCGCGAACGCGCGCGAGGATCGCCTGCGCCGACGCGGGTCCCCGTGCGCGCCCCTCGAGCACCGCGAGGCCGGCCGCCGCGCCGCCCAGTCGCCCCGTCACCCCCACCACATCGCCCACCTGCGCGCCCGCGCGGGCGACCAGCAGCTCCTCGCGATCGCACCACCCGACCGCCGTCACCGACACCGTCAGCGCGGGCGCGGCGACCACGTCGCCGCCCGCGATCACCGTCCCCGTCGCCGCCGCGAGCGCCTTCGCGCCGCGCACGAGCGCGAGCGCATCATCCGAGGAGAAGCCCGCCGGAAGCCCCAGCACGAGGTACGCCTCGCCCGCCGCCGCGCCCATCGCCGCGAGGTCGGAGAGCGCCCCCGCGAGCGCGCGGTGTCCCACCTCGGTCGGGTTCAGCCAGCCGTCGCGCAGGCGAAAGTGAACGCCGTCGATCATCGCGTCGACCGACGTCACGCTCAGCGCGCGCGCGCGCACCACCGCGGCGTCGTCGCCGATGCCGCGCACGATCCGCGGGCTCGCCGCCGCCGCGTCCGCGAGCTCGGCCGCGATCGCTTCGATCAGGGCGCGCTCGGGTATCGCCGCTCGGGGCCGCGCGGCCTACCGATGGCGGTAGACGATGCGCGCGCGGTCGAGGTCGTACGGAGACAGCTCGCAGCGCACGCGGTCGCCGGGGAGGATGCGGATGCGAAAGCGGCGCATCTTGCCCGCGACGTGGCCGAGGACGATGTGGTCGTTGTCGAGCTTCACGCGGAACATCGCGTTGGGCAGGGCCTCGATCACCTCGCCCTCGAATTCAACCTTGTCCTCCTTTGCCACGTGCGACACGTCCGATCCGGGTCGCGGGTTCGCGCGACCCTGTTTGCCAGCTCTCGTCAGGGAAATCCTGGACTCAAACTACCAATGCGGAGGGTTGCGTGGCTATTTTCCCGGGCCGGCGCCGCCGCTCGGCTGAACTTGCGCGTTACCGCCGTGCGCTTCCGGCGCCGATTCCGGCGCTTCCTGCGGCGGCGGTTCGCCGCTCGTCACGCGCGGTACGTCTCGCTTCGGCGCCGACGCGCCCCCGCGCGAGTGGCCTGCGTGGTGCCCGCCGCCCCGCTTGCGCGGGGCCGCTTCCGCTTCGGCTTCGTAGCGACCCGTCGTCGCGTATTTGCCGTAGAACGGCTGGAACGCGATCCCCGCGCTGGACGTGTGAAGCGCCGCGCACGGATGGCCTTCGGTGACCCCCGCCATGTAGTCGTGCCAGATCACCGCCGGCAGCGCGCCGCCCTGCTGCAGTTCGCCGTGCACGTCCGTCATCGACACGCGCCGGTTGGGATAGCCCATCCACACGACCGTCGCGTATTCGGAGTTGTAGCCGTCGAGCCACGCGTCGATGAATTCGCTCGTCGTGCCCGTCTTCGCCGCCGTCGGGCAGTTGATCGCCGAGCGCACCGCCGTGCCGCCGAGCGAGTTCTCGTGCAGGATGTTCGTCTCTTCGCCTGTGATCGCTTCGCTCAGCACCTTCTTCCGGTGCGGCCGGCCCCAGCTCGAGTCGACGCGGCCGTCGGGGAACACCACCTTGGTGATCGCGATCGGCGTGTTGCGCCAGCCGCCGTCGGCGAGCGTCGCGTAAACGACCGACATTTCAAGCGGCGTCACGCCGAGCGTCAGCCCGCCGATCGCTTCCGCGGCGTAGCTCGAAAGGTGCGTCTGAACGCCCATCTTGTAGGCCATCTGCGTGATCGTTTCCTCGCCCAGGTCCGCCGCCAGCTGCGCGTAGACGGTGTTGTCGGATTTGAGCGTCGCCTGCACGAGGTCGACCACCCCGCTCTGCTCGCCGCCGAACGTTTTCACGCTGTATTCCGGGTAGCCCGGCAGCCACCCGGGCTGCAGGAAGTGCGAGTCGTAGTACGTCGTGTTCGGGTCCACTCCGCGCGACAGCGCGTCTGCGAGGTCGATCGCCTTCCACGTCGAGCCCGGCTGGCGGTGGCCGTCGGCCGCGAGGTTGTACTGCGAGGAGCCGTAGCTCGCCGACTCCGCCATCGCCTCGATGTAGCCGTTGCTCGGGTTCAGCGTCACGATCGCCGCCGAGGGGTCTTCGCGCTGGCTGAGCACTTCCTTGATCGCTTTGCGCGCCAGGCGCTGCAGGCGCAGGTCGATCGTCGTGTACACGCGCAGGCCGCCGAGCGCCACCGTGCGCGCGCCGTAGCGTTCGACGAGCTGCTGGTGGACGTATTCGAAGAAGAAGTTCTCCTTGCGTTCGGAGTAGAAGTAGCCGCGCTTGACTTCCAGCGGCGCCGCCTCCGCGCTCGCCGCTGCTTGCGCGGAGACGTAGTGCAGCTGCGCCATCTTCAGGAGCACCTCATTGCGCCGTTGGCGCGCCGCGCGCGCGTCTCTGAACGGGTTGTACTGCGACGGCGCTTGCGGCAGCCCCGCGAGCAACGCCGCCTGCTGGAGGTTCAGCTGCGACACCGGCTTGTCGAAGAAGATCCGCGACGCCGCCTGCACGCCGAGCGCCGTCTGCCCGCCGACGGTGCCGTACGGAACGCTGTTCAAGTAGCTGGTGAGGACTTCCGGCTTGGTGTGGTGTTCCTCGTATTCGAGCGCGAGCTTCGCCTCGATGACCTTGTCTCGGAACGAGCGCGCGTCCTGGCCCAGGTAGAGGTTGCGCATCAGCTGCATCGTTATCGTCGAGCCGCCCTGCAGCGCCTTGCCGTGCGTGACGTCCTTGACCGCCGCGCGGATGATCGCCTCGAAGTCCACCCCGTCGTGCTTGTAGAAACGCTGGTCCTCGATCGCCACCGTCGCGTCCTTGACGTTCTTCGGGATTTCGCTCCAGCCGACCGGTGTGCGCAGCTCGTCGGCCTGGATGAACCCGAGCGCCTGGCCGTTCGCCGCGAACACCTGCGAGGATCCGCCGCCCAGGATCGGATGGCGCGCCGACAACGGTGCCGCCGAGTGCGCCACGCTCAACACGTAGCCGACCGCCGCGAAGCCTCCGATGATCAGCGCGCACGCGAGCGTGCCGCCGCCGATCAGCAGGATCCGCGCCGCGCCCGCTTGATTGTGCCGGCGCCTGCGCATGCGTGCTCCTCTGGACATCCGGACCTTCGAGATTACCCCTCACAATGTGATTTCCTGCCGGTGCAGCCGCGCGTACTCCCCGCGCTCTTGCCGTAGACGATGAACTCCCAGAACGCCGAGCTGGCACTCTCCGAGGCCGCCGCCGAGATCGCTGCACCGCTGCCGGGCAGCGGCGCTCGCGCCGCCGGGCGGCGGCGATCGGGCTTGCGCGCCGGCTCGCGATTGTGGACGGAGGTGCTGCGCGCGGGTACGCGCACGCGCGCGCGGGCACGCGCGGCAGTCCGATTCGGAAGCGACGCGGCCGGAAGCGCCGCGGCCGGAAGCGACGCCGCCGTCTCCGAGCACACGCTCGCCGTGCGCGAGAGCGCCCGCGCGCTGCTGGGCTCGCGCGCGCTCATCTGGGCCGCCGTCGCCGCCGTCGTGCTGGCGTTCGGGTTCGGCCCGATGCGCCACGCGTTCAACCCGCCGCACACCACCCGCGGCTTCGGCTGGCTCGGCGACATCCTCGCCGCGCCCGCCGCACGCTGGGACTCCTCCTGGTACCTCGTCATCGCCCACTTCGGATACCGGCCCGACCTCGGGCACTTCACCGAAGCGCGCGCCGCCTTCTTCCCCCTGTATCCGCTCGGCATCCGCGCGTTTTCCTCGGTGGGCGTGCCCGCGGTGCTCGGCGGCGTGCTCGTCTCTCTCGCCGCGCTCGCATTCGCGCTGTACGGCATCCACCGCCTGACCACACTCGAGCTCGCGCGCGCGCGCCGCCGCCCGCTCTCACGGGAGCGCGCTCATGACGTCGCCCGGCTCGCCGTGATCCTCACGGCGTTCGGCCCGATGGCGTTCTTCCTCTCCGCCGTCTACTCGGAGGCCCTCTACCTGGCGCTGTCGATCGGCGTCTTCTACGCCGCCCGCCGCGGGCGCTTCGCGATCGCGTGCGTCCTCGGCGCGCTCGCCGCCGCGACGCGCAGCGCCGGGCTGCTGCTCGTGCTGCCCGTGCTGATCCTCTACCTCTACGGCCCGCGCGAGGACCGCGC
>DATBCA010000196.1:0-6641 GCA_036270715.1 Solirubrobacteraceae bacterium | reverse complement strand
GTGCTCGCGGCGGTCGCGGCGCTGCGCGCCGGCGAGGTCCGCGCGCTGGCGGAGCTGCTGAACGCCTCTCACGCGAGCCTGCGCGACCTCTACGAGGTCTCGACGGTCCGCGTCGATGCGACGGTCTCGGAGCTGCTCGAGAATGGCGCTGCGGGAGCGCGCATGATCGGCGGCGGCTTCGGCGGCGCGGTCCTCGGCCTGTTCCCGGCCGACGTCCCGCTGCCGGCCGGCGCGCGCGAGGTACGAGCGGGCGCGGGAGCCCGCGTGCTCTAGGGGTTTCGAGCCCTCGCACGCGGCCGGCGGGGCGAGCTCGACCAACGGCGCGAGCCAGAGGGCGTGACGCGCGGCGCGTGAGCGCCGATCAGACGCGCAGCTCGACGGGACGCGCGCCGTCGCTGAGCGCGAGCACCTCCTCGAACCCGGCACGGAGGCAATCGGCGAAGCGGTCGATGTCGGTGACGGCGGCGGGATCGACGTTGACGCCGACGCAGCACGTGCTCCCGTGCGTGACGAGCGTGACCATGCACGCGCAGCCGGGCAGGGGGCCGAAGCCGTACATGCGCTCGATCTTCGCGCCGGCTAGGTAGACCTCCTCGCGGATGCCGGGCACGTTGCTCGCCTGGAGGTCGTTGCTCGCGGTGAGCGAGCCGACGAACTCCGAAACGGCGGCGCCGGGCAGCCTCGCGAGCGCGGGAGCGATCAGACCCATGCCGTTGATCGCGGGCTCGGCGCGCGCGCGCTTTACGAGCTCGCCGATCGCGTGCATGCGCTTGACGGGATCTGCGATCGCGACCGGCCCGGCGAGCCGCGCGCCGGTGAATTGATTGCCTCCCGCGGCGTGTCCCTCCCGGCGCACCGAGATCGGGATCGCGATCGGGACGGCGTCGACGGGCACGCCAAGCTGCTCGTGGTAGAGGCGCAGCGCCGCGAGCAGCGCGGCGAGGTAGGCGTCGTTGAGCGTCGCGTCCCCGCGCTTGGAGGCGGCACGCAGGTCGGCGAACTCGACGTCGAGCGCGAGGTAGCGCCACGACATGGACCGTCCCTTCAGCAGCGGCGAGCCCGGCGCGTCGGGGTCTGCGAGCACGCGCCGCAGCGACGTCGCGTAGCTGATCGCGTCGCGGGTCGCCTGCTGCGGGCGCGCGAGCCGGCGCAGCATGCCGGTCGCGCCGCGCGCGAGCTCTGGGACCGCCCGCAGGTCGCGCACCGCCTGGCCGAGCAGCAGCGCGACCGCGTTCGGCGCCTCGGCCGCGGGCTCGGCGCGCTGGGGCTTGTTCGGGTTGTGCTCGCGCGTGCGCGAGTGGAGCATCGAGAGCAGCTGGATCCCGCCCATGCCGTCGCTCGTCGAGTGGTGAAGCTTCAGGAGGTACGCCGCGCGCCCGTCGGCGAGGCCCTCGAAGAGGACGGCCTCCCACGGCGAGCGCGCCTTGTCGAACGGCGTCATGCCGAATTGCTGCGCGGCCTCGAGGAGCTCGCTCCACGCGCCCGGCGCGGGCACCTTCATGCGCCGCACGTGGTAGCCGAGATCGAAGTGGCCGTCGACGACCCACGTCGGCGTGCCGAGGCCGAGGGGAGGCTCGACGACGCGCTGGCGAAAGCGCGGCACCAAACGCGATGCCCAGTCGTGCGCGGCGAGGAGCCGGTCCCAATCCGGCGCGCGGTCCAGCAGCTCGAGCCCGCAGACGGTCGAGCGCATACGCGGGTTTGACTCCGCGCGCCACATGAGCGTCTCGAGCGGGTTCATCTCGCGCTGCGAGCCCCACGCGGGCCCCTCGAGCGCCGGCGTCGCCTCGTCGTCCATCAGCCGGCCGCGTGCTCGTGTTCGGCGGCTCTGCGACGCAGCCCCCGGTAGGCCTCCTGCGCGGTGCGCCCCTCGTTGACCACCGCGTCGACCTCCGCGGCGATCGGCATCTCGATCTCGTGCTCGCGCGCGAGCTCCATGACCGCGCGCGCCGACCTGACGCCCTCGGCGACCTGGTTCATGCCGGCGACGATGTCCTCGATGCTCCTGCCCCGAGCGACTTCTTCGCCGACGCGCCGGTTCCGCGAGAGCTTGCTCATGCAGGTCGCCATCAGGTCGCCAAGGCCGGTGAGGCCCGCGAACGTGCTCGCGTACGCGCCCATGGCCTCGCCGAGACGCGTGATCTCGCGCAGGCCACGCGTGATCACCATCGCCCGCGTGTTGTCGCCGACGCCGAGGCCGTCTGCCATGCCCGAGGCGATCGCGATCACGTTCTTCAGCACCCCGCCGAGCTCCGAGCCGAGGAGGTCGTCGTTGCGGTACACGCGGAAGCGATCGGCGGCGAACAGCGGCTGAAGCGAGCACGCGACGGCGTCATCCGACGTGGCGACGACGGCCGCGGCGGCGAGGCCGTCGAGGATCTCGCGCGCGAGGTTGGGCCCCGCGAGCAGGCCGACGGGATGGCCCGGCAGGCACTCGCCGATCACCTGCGTGGCGCGCAGGCGCGTGTCGGGCTCGAGGCCCTTGACGAGTGACAGCACGGGGATCCACGGGCGCACGTGCGGCGCGACGAGCGACAGCGTCCCGCGCACCGCGTACGAGGGCACGCCCACGACGAGCACGTCGGCCTCAGCCGCCGCCTCGGCGATGTCGGCCGTCGCTCGCAGCGAGCTCGGCAGCGGCCTCGACTCGAGGTAGCGCTCGTTCGTGTGCTGCTCGTCGATCTCGGCAGCGACCTCGGCGTCTCGCGCCCACAGCAGCGTCGGCGTATTCGCCGCGGCGAGCGCCGCGACGGTCGTCCCCCACGACCCTCCTCCGACGACCGTGACCTGCACGGGCCTGCTCAAATCCACAACCTCAAGCCCCGACTCCGTCGCGCGCGCCTCGCGCCGGCCGGTCGGCCGCGCTGGCGCGCGTGGCATCGAGGAGCGCGGCCTCAGGATCGGCTGGCTCGGGCGCGGCCTCAGGCTCGGGCCGCGCGGGCGCCGACTCGGCGAGCGCGTCAGGCGCGGACTCGGCGAGCGTGTCGAGATACATGCGGCGAATCTCCGCGACGTGCTCGTCGATCGTCGCGGGCGACCAGCGGCTGGTGTCGACGGGCGGCAGGACGGTGACATCTACAGTGCCGCCGTGCAGCGTCTGCGAGCCGCGCCACATGACCTCGCTCGCGTTGTGGATGACGATCGGCACGACGGGCACCCGGGCCTGCATCGCGATGTGGAAGGCGCCCTTCTTGAACATGCCCAGGCGCGGCGTCGCCGAACGCGTTCCCTCGGGTGCGATGAGGAGCGAGATACGCTCCTCGCGTAGCTTTGTGACGGCGGGGGCGAGAGCCGCCTTCGCCTGCGCGGTGTTGGTGCGGTCGATGAAGACGACGCCGGCGAGCCGGAAGAACTGGCCGAAGCCGGGCACGTTCGCGGCCTCCTTCTTGGCGACGCCGGTGAACCCGCCGCGCAGCAGGCGCATCGCGATGATCGGGTCGAGCTTGCTCTGGTGGTTCATGAGGAACACGCACGGGCGCGCCGACCACAGGTGCTCGGCGCCGCTGAGGATGCGAACGTTGATCCCCGCGAGCGCGAGGCCGAGCTCCGAGCCGACGTCTCCGCCGAGCTCGACGATCGTCTGGCGCGAGCGGCGCAGGAGCCCGATGCCGACGCCCGCCCACATGCCCGCGGCCATGCCGCCATAGAACGCGGCGGTGCGCACGAGCGCGCTCGCGTCGGGGATCGCGGGGCGCGAGGCGCAGCGCAGGATCGGCCACGAGCAAGCTTCGGCGTGGGCGCGCAGCTTCGCTTCGGGGCTCACGGCGACGGGATGGCCGGCGACGCTGAGGAAGGGGATGTCCTCGTCGCCGTTGCTGTACGCGTACGAGGCCGGCAGGTCGAGGCCGTGCTCGGCGGCGAGCGCCCGCACCGCGTCCGCCTTCGCCTCGCCCCACAGCGGCCGCCCGTCGCGGCGGCCCGTGAGGATCCCGTCACGGGCCTCGACGGGCGTGAACAGCGCATGCTGGGCGCCGAGCTCGCGCGCCATCGGCTCGACCTGGAAGCGCGTGGCCGAGGACGCGACGACGAGCGTGTGGCCCATGGCGGTGTGCGTCTGCGCGAGACGCCACATCTCGTGGTGCAGCCGCCCCGCGATTTCGTGCTTGAACAGGCGCTCGGCGAGCTCGCGGATCTCCTCTTCGGGGCGGTCCGCCCACGCGCGCAGCGATAGGTCGAGGAATGCCGTGAACTCGTCCTCGTTCGAGATTCCGCGAGCGGCGGCGAGCAACGTGCTGGCGAGCTCGCGCGGCCCGATGCTTCCCGTCATCAGCCTGTGCCGGTAGAAGGCGCCGGCGGAGAAGCCGTCGATGATCGTGCCGTCGTAGTCGAGGAACGCGCCCACGTGCTCTCCGGCGGGCCCGTTGCGGACGGCGGCGATCAGCTCATCGAGCGACGCCAGCGAGGATCACCTCCTCGACCTTCGAGGACTCGAGCTCGCCGACGCGCGCGACGCGCGCGACTGTGCTCGAGATCTCCGCGAGGAACTGTTCGCGCGCGACGCGCACGGGCTCGCGTCCGGGATCGGTCAGATCGCGGTTCGCGGCGAGCTTGATCGCGGACGCGTACAGCTCCGCAGACACGGACTCGGCGCCGTGGAGGTCGCCCTGCAGGAGCATCTGCCGGCCGACGCCGAGGCACTCCTTGATGAACGCGTCGCGGTCGATCGCGTGCCTCGGCTCACGCGCGGCGAGACGACGGGCGACGACGAGCTGCGCGTCGAAGAAGGACCGCAACGCGCGGTGCGCGACGAGCGTGCCCGCGCCGGCGAGCAGGCTCCGCGCCCCCTCGACGGTGTCGGCGCGCTGGCGCCAGCGGGGGTCGAGCAGGTCGAGCTCCTCGGCGAGCTGCTCGCGGAAGCGCGGCTTGTCGGCGAAGAAGAACTCGAACTTCAACAGGTCGCGCAGGCGCAAAGCGTCCTCCGCCGCGGCCTCCACGAGCTCCTCGCCGGGCGGCGCTTCGGGCAGGCCGACGATCGCGAGCTCGACGATCGCGCGGTTGACGAGGTGGTGCACGGCGCCGTTGCGGTAGAAGGCCGCGACGTGGTGGCGCCCTGGCTTGATCGACCAGACCGGCTCCGTGCCCTCGCCGTAGCAGCTGACGACCTCCGCGCGCACGAGCGCGTCGAGCGCGCGCTTGATGCCACCGGGGCGCGCGAGCCCGCTCAGTGGCCCGGCGATCCCGCGACTTTCGAAGTACGCGAGCAGCGGCGCCGTCACGCGCGTGACCTGGTCGAGCGTGAGCGCGCGGTCGCGCACGCCGAGTAGCGTGAAGGTGACGAGCGAGCTTGCGGTGACGGGGGTCGTGCGGTTGATCCCGTCGCAGATCGTGAAGGCGACCTTCTCGAGCTGCGCGGAGCCCGGGCCCGCGACCTCGAGCGCGTCACGCAGCGAGATCGGCTCGCCGAAGCGAACGCGCGCGGAGCCGACGTTGCGCCGCTGCGCTTTGGCGTATCCCGCGAGCCAGCGCAGGCCCTCGGCCTGCTTGCGAGCGCCCGACTGCTCGGCGGCCATCGCGCCGACCTCTTCGAGCTGCTCGTACGTGATCGAGGTGGGCACGAGGTAGACGTTCTCAGCGCGGCCGTCGTCGAGCGCCGCGACGAGGTAGTGCAGGAGGCCGAAGCGCGGCGGGCGCAGCTTGCCCGTGCGGCTGCGCCCGCCCTCGATGTACCACTCGAGGTTGAAGCGCTTGGCTACGAGGTAGCCGAAGTACTCGCGCACCGCAAACTTGTACACGGGGTCGTCGCCGAAGCTGCGGCGGATGAACACGAGCCCGGCGCGCTTGCCGAGCGGGCCGATCGGCCAGAAGGACATGTTGCCGCCGCCGACGACGTGATTGCGCGGGAACTCGTGCGCGTCCAGCGCCTGCGCGAGCACGAGCGGGTCGGCGTAGGAGCGGTGAGACGGCAGGAACACGAGCGCGTGACGGCGACCCAGCTCGCGCAGCTCGTCGAGCCGGCTCGTGTCGACGTCCACGGTCCACGCGTGCTTGTGCAGCGGCCCCATGACCGTGCGGAAGACGTCGATCGCCAGGCGGCTCTGCACGGCGGCCAGCTCGTGCAGGTCATCGACCGCCTCACTCAGCACCTCGTCGGGGGGTCGTTCGAGCCTCTCGGCGAGCGCGGCGAGGCGCGCGCGGAAGTCCGCCGATTCGGCGATCTGCTCGGCGACGAGGCGGGGGACCTTGTAGCGGTCGCCGATCACCGCGCGCTCGGCGCGCTCGAGCGCAAGCATCGCCTGGCGGGAGACGAACGCGGCGAACGCGTTCGCGCCGTGCACGCCGCCGACCTCTCTCTCGAAGCGGGTCCGCAGCTCGCCGGAGGACGCCGGCTCGCCCGCGGTCACGCGCGCGCGGTCTATGTCGTGCCGCACGATCCGCGGTTGCACGGGCGCCCACGGGCGGTGCGGGTTCATCAGGGCGAGCAGGTCTGCGGTGCGCACCCGGCGGTCGCCCTCGCGCTCGCGCGGCAGCCACGTGACGCGAACGGGGACCACGCGCGCGTCGTCGCGCGCGGCGAGGCGCGCTTCGAGCGCGGGATCGCCGGTCGCGATCAGCTCGCCGGTGGCGTGCGCGGAGCGCGCCCACTCGGCGATCAGGCGGCGCTCGGTGGGGGTGCGCGCATCCATGAGGACCACGACGCGCTC
>DATBCA010000195.1:0-2145 GCA_036270715.1 Solirubrobacteraceae bacterium | reverse complement strand
CGCGAGCTGCTCGCCGGAGCCGAGACGGGCGACGCGCTCGGGACGACCGCACGCCGCGTCGCCGAGGCGCTCGCGATCCCGTCGGCCGCGATCGAGCTCGGCGCAACCGACGGTGACGAGCGCCGCCGGGCGTTCGCGCTGCGAGACGCGGACGCTCGACAGGTCGCGACGCTGCTCGTGCCACGCGACCTCGACGCCGACACGGTCGAGCGGCTGCGAACCGTCGTCGTCCCGGCGCTCGAGGCGCTCGTCGCGATCGCGCTGCGGCGAGACGCCGTGCAGGCCGAGGCGGTCGAGACGGCCGCGCTGCGCCGGACGGACACGGTCAAGACCGCGGTCCTGCGAGCGGTCTCGCACGACCTGCGCTCGCCGCTGACGGCGATCGCGACGGCGGGAGAGGCGGTGGGATCGCCCTCGCTCTCCGGCGAGGAGCGCTCGGAGATGGCCGCGGTGATCGCCGAGGAGACGCAGCGGCTCTCGCGGCTCGTCGACAACCTGCTCGACCTCTCCCGGCTCGAGGCCGGGTCGGCCGAGCCGCGCTGGGAGTGGACCTCGATCGAGGACCTGCTGCGCGCCGCGCTCAGCGAGCTCGCGGCGCTGCCGGAAGAGTTCGTCCTCTCGGTCGATCGCGACCTCCCGCTCGTGCGGCTCGATGCGGCGCAGATGGAGCGCGCGTTCGTGAACGTGCTCGACAACGCGCGCCGCCACTCCCGGGGGCACCCCGTGTCGATCCGCGCGCGCGCGGTCCCCGGGCTCGCCCCGCCGCGCGCGATGCCGAGCGCGGACGGCGGCGCCGTGCAGGACCGGGCGCGACGGGCTGAGAGCCGCCTGATCGTGCGCGTCGTCGATCGCGGCCCCGGCATCCCCCCCGCCGAGCTCGAGCGAGTGTTCGAGCCCTTCTACCGCGTCGACGCTGGCACCGGGCACCGCGGCTCGGGGCTCGGCCTCGCGATCGCTCGCGGCTTCACCGAGGCCAACGGCGGGCGCCTGCACGTCGAATCGCTGCCCGGCCAGGGCGCCACGTTCGTGTTCCAGCTGCCGCTGCGCGACCTCGAGCGACCCGAGGACGCGGGCACGTTGCGTCGAGGCGACGATGAGACCGCGCGGGACGCGCTCGCGGGCGCCGGTACGCGCCGGTGAGCGCCCGCGAGCCCGTCGCGCCCGCACCCCCACCGCGAGTGCTCGTGGTCGACGACGAGCCGCAGATCGTGCGCGCGCTGAAAGTCGTGCTGAGGGAGGCGGGATTCCAGGCGGTGGCTGCCGAAACGGCATCGCAGGCGCTCGATAGCGCGGCGGTGCGCCCGCCGGAGGCCGCGATCGTCGACCTCGTGCTCCCGGACGGCGACGGGATCGAGGTCACGCGCACGCTGCGCGAGTGGAGCGACATGCCGATCCTCGTGCTCTCGGCGGTCGGCGAGGAGGAGCAGAAGGTACTTGCGCTCGACGCGGGGGCGGATGACTACATCACCAAGCCGTTCGGCGCGCGCGAGCTCGTCGCGCGCCTGCAGGCCGCGCTGCGCCGCGCGGGTCGCGGCGAGGAGGAACCGACGGTTGCCGTCGATGGCCTGGAGGTCGATTTCGCGGCCCATATCGTGCGACTCGACGGCGAGCCGGTGCACCTCACGCGCACCGAGTTCGAGTTGCTGCGCGTGCTCGTGCAGAACCGCGGACGGCTGATGACCCACCGCAAGCTGCTGCTCGACGTCTGGGGACCCGAGTACGTCAACGACATCCAGCCGCTGCGCACGCACATCGCGAGGCTGCGCGCGAAGGTCGAACCGGATCGCGGCGAGGCGCCCCGCTACATCGTCACCGACCCCGGCGTCGGATACCGCTTCACCGGCTGAGCGCGAGCCGATACGAAATCGTTATGCGCTGCGCGGTGATCGACACGCGGGTGTAATCCAACCGCGCGCATATTGGTGCGCATGGATGTCGTAGCGGTTGTGCTGGGGATCGCGATGTTCGCGATCCTCTTGATGATCATCGAGGGGATCGACCGCGTATGAGCGCGCACCCGCCCCTCGGCGCGTTCATCGCGCACATGAGCGGCGCCGACTTCTTCGGCCTCGTCGTGTCCGTGCTCGTGATCGCGTACCTCTTCTACGCGCTCATCCGCGGGGAGAAGCTCTAGATGACGTTCAC
>DATBCA010000194.1:0-1650 GCA_036270715.1 Solirubrobacteraceae bacterium | reverse complement strand
CCCGGCACTCATCGCGCGGCTGCCGTCGCGGTTGCAACCACCGAGCCGCTACGCCGCGATCGCAGCGAGCCGGCGTAGCGTGCGAGGAGGAGCGCGATCGCGGGTATGACGGCGATACCGACCATCGCGAGGAACCAGGTCTGGCCCGCGTCCGTGCCCTCGCCGAGGGAATGGACCACGCCGAGCATCCACGCAAGCGCGGTGAACCGGTGGAGCCGTCTCCAGCGCTGCACACCGATCCGTGTGCGCGCGTAGTAGGACAGGCCGAGGAGCGCCATCGCCCAGAAGGCGACGATGCCTGTGCTCGTCCAGAGCGTCTTGTATCCGCCGACGAACGGGATCGAAACGTCCGCGAGGCTCGGGTGCAGAAAGGAGTCCCCGAGCAGCGACAGCCCGTGCACGACCAGCGCACCGATCGTCGCGAGCGACAGCGCCTCGTGAGCGACGCGCAGGTCAGGTCCGCGCCCCTTGAGCAGGCGCCCGCCCATCGTCAGGCCAACGCACACGGAAACGCTCGACAGCATCAACGCCGCAATCCCCGCCGCGCGGCTCGTTATCCAGAACAGGTGCGGGCCTGTGGCGGTCGCCAGGGCGGTCAGCTGTGTGGTCATGCGGCATTCCTTTCTTTGTCGGGATCGACGTTGCGAAGGAGTCTGCGCGCACGCCCTGGGCCTGCGATGGGGCGAAGCTGAGAGGTTGCTGTGGACCGAGAGCGCTGGGCGTCGACGCCGTCTGCCTGGGGCGCCCGAGGTTGCTGGATGGAGGGGGCCGCGCGCATACGCGCGCGCGCGTGCGTCTGTGCGCGCGCACAGCACCCCAATCGAGGATCACTCAGAGCGCGCCGCCGCCTCGCGCCCATGCGCGCACGCGCGCGCAGCACCCCAATCGAGGATCACTCAGGGCGCGCCGCCGCCTCGCGCGCATGCGCACACGCGCGCGCGGCACCCCGATCGAGCATCACTCAGCGACCGCCGCCGGGGGTCACTGAGCGAGCGCCCGCGAGCCGGTCAGTCGGCGCGCGGCGGCGTGCTCAATGGGGGCGCGGAGTTGCCCTTGGGGAGATCGACGACGAACAGCGCGCCGCCGCCGTCGGCGTTGGCGGCGTGGACGGTGCCGCCGTGGGCGCGGACGACGTCGGCGACGATGGCGAGGCCGAGACCGGCGCCGGCTCGGCCGCGCTCGCGGCCCTGCTCGGTACGCCAGAAGCGATCGAAGAGACGCTCGATGGACTCCGGCGGAAGGCCGGCGCCGTGGTCGCGCACGGTGAGCTCGACGTGCCCGTTGGAGTCGTGCAGAGTTACCTCGATGGGGGTGTCGGCGGGCGTGTGGACGAGCGCGTTTCGCATCAGGTTGGCGAGCACAGCGCGCAGCTGGTGCGAGTCTCCGTTGACGACGGCGGGCGCGGGGGCGTCGATGCTGATCGACCGCTGCGGGGCGGTGGCGCGGGCGTCGTTGACGGCGTCGCGGGCGAGCGCGGCGATGTCGACGGGCGCTCGCTCGCGCTCGGGCTCCTCGTCGACGCGCGCGAGGGTGAGCAGGTCCTCGACGAGCGCGCCCATGCGCGTGGCCTCCTCCTCGATGCGGCGCATCGCGGTCTCGGTCTTCTCCTGGTCGCGTACGGCCCCCATGCGAAAGAGCTCGGCGTAGCCG
>DATBCA010000193.1:0-5317 GCA_036270715.1 Solirubrobacteraceae bacterium | reverse complement strand
CGTATTCGAGCCCTAGGCCTGGAGCGTCGGTCGGCGGCACGCGGGGCGTCCTGCAGACGCCGCGAGGCCCGGCAATCCCCCTAGAAACGCGACCCCCCATGGTACGCTAGGGCACTGGTGGCGTGCGCTTTGGACGGCGCCAGGATAGCCAGGATCCCGCTATGAGCCGTTTCTTCAAGAGCGCCGCGTTCCCGATTCTCGTCGTGGTAGTGCTGGCGTTCCTCGCGGTCAAACTCGTCAATCCGGGCCCGGCGAACCACAAACCGCACAGCTACCAGCGCCTCGTCAGCGAAGAGCTGCCCGCGGGCGCGGTCAGGTCGGTCCAGATCAAGAACAAAGGGCACGAGCTCGTCGTCAAGTACCGCAACGGCGAAGAAGCCGACATGGGCTTCGTCGACCAGGCCGCTCCCGAACTGATCAAACAGCTTCAGTCCACTAGCGGGGTCGAATACAACATCGAACCCGAAAAGAGCAGCGCGCTCTGGAGCCTGCTCACGCTGCTGTTGCCATTCCTGTTGTTCCTCGGGTTCTGGATCTTCCTCATGAACCAGGTCCAGGGCGGCGGCTCGAAAGTCATGTCCTTCGGCAAGTCGCGCGCGAAGCGCCTCTCCGCCGACTCGCCCAAGATCACCTTCCGCGACGTCGCCGGCGTCGACGAGGCCGTCGAGGAGCTGCACGAGATCAAGGAATTCCTCGAGAACCCCAAGAAGTTCCAGGCGCTCGGCGCGCGCATCCCGACCGGCGTGCTCCTCTACGGCCCGCCGGGAACGGGGAAGACGCTGCTCGCGCGCGCGGTCGCCGGCGAGGCAGGTGTTCCGTTCTTCTCGATCTCCGGCTCCGACTTCGTCGAGATGTTCGTCGGCGTTGGCGCCTCGCGCGTGCGCGACCTGTTCGAGCAGGCCAAGCAGAACAGCCCCTGCATCATCTTCATGGACGAGATCGACGCCGTCGGGCGTCACCGCGGCGCGGGCCTCGGCGGCGGCCACGACGAGCGCGAGCAGACGCTCAACCAGCTGCTCGTCGAGATGGACGGCTTCGAGGCGAAGGACAACATCATCATGATCGCCGCGACCAACCGTCCGGACATCCTCGACCCGGCGCTCCTGCGCCCGGGCCGCTTCGACCGTCAGATCGCCGTCGACCGGCCCGACCGCAAGGGCCGCTCGAAGATCCTCGAGGTGCACACGCGCGGCAAGCCGCTGGCGAAAATCATCGATATCGACGCCCTCGCCGGCCAGACGCCCGGGTTCACCGGCGCCGACCTCTCGAACCTCATCAACGAGGCCGCGCTGCTCGCCGCGCGTACCGGCAAGCGCGAGATCGGCCAGGAAGAGCTCGAGGAGGGGATCATGCGCGTGATCGCCGGCCCCGAGAAGAAGACGCGCGTGATGAGCGAGAAGGAGCGCAAGATCACCGCCTATCACGAGATGGGGCACGCGCTCGTCGCCCACTTCCTCGAGCACTCCGACCCGGTGCACAAGATCTCGGTGATCTCGCGCGGGCAGGCGCTCGGGTACACGATCTCGATGCCTCAGGAAGACCGCTTCCTGACGACGCGCGCGGAGCTGCGCGACTCGATGGCGATGACGCTCGGCGGGCGCGCGGCGGAGGAGCTCGTATTCAGCGAGATCACGACCGGCGCGTCGAACGACCTCGAGAAGGTGACCGCGACGGCGAAGCAGATGGTCATGCGCTTCGGCATGTCAGAACGCCTCGGGCCGCGCGTGTTCGGGCACGACCACGGGCAGCCGTTCCTCGGCCGCGAGTTCTCCGCCGAGCCCGACTACTCCGACGAGATCGCGCGCGAGATCGACGACGAGGTGCGGAGGATCATCGAGTCCGCGCACCAGCGCGCGAAGGACATCCTCAGCGAACACCGCTCCGACCTCGAAAAGATCTCCGAGATCCTCGTCAAACGCGAGACGATCGAGAAGGAGGAGTTCCTCGCGCTGCTCGACGGCAAGAGCGAGGGGGAGGTCTTCCCCGAGGAGCCCGAGGCCAAGCCCGAGCTTCCCGCGCCGCCCGCGCCCGCCGACAGGCCCGAACGCGAGGCCCCGCGTGCCTTCCCGCGGCCCGGGCTGGCCGGCGGAACGGCCGACATGCGCGCGCACGAGCCGCCGCGGCCGAGCTCCACCTGAGAGCTCCGCGCGCGCGCACGCGCGCGGCCGGATAATTGGCGGCGGATGGCCGCAGACTTCCGCGTCATGGGGATCGTCAACGTGACCGCCGACTCGTTCTCGGACGGCGGCCTGTACCTCGATCCGGTCGCCGCGGTCGAGCACGGGCTGGCGCTCGCGCGTGAGGGCGCCGACATCCTCGACCTCGGCGGCGAATCCACGCGACCCGGCGCCGAGCCCGTGCCGCTCGACGTGGAGCGCGCGCGCGTCGAGCCCCTCGTCGCGGAGCTCGCCGCGCGCACGAGCGCGCAGATCTCGATCGACACCTCCAAGGCCGCGGTCGCGCGGGCGGCGATCGCCGCGGGGGCGAGCATCGTCAACGACGTCACCGCGCTGCGCGCCGATCCGGCGATGGCCGGTCTGATCGCCGAGACGGGGGTCGAGGTGTGCCTCATGCACATGCTCGGCGAGCCGCGCACGATGCAGCGCGAACCGCGTTACGACGACGTCGTCGACGCCGTGCGCGCGTTCCTCGAAGAGCGCCTAGCGTTCGCAGTGCACGAGGGCGTGAGCGAGCGGCGCGTGATGCTCGATCCGGGTATCGGGTTCGGCAAGACGATCGAGCACAACCTCGAGCTCATCCGGCGTCTGGACGAGCTGCTGATGCTCGGCTGCCCGATCGTCATCGGCACCTCGCGCAAGAGCTTCCTGGGCGCGATCGCCGCGCGTGCGCGCGGCGTCGAGTCGGTGCCCGCGAGCGAGCGCCTCGCCGGCACGATCGCCAGCAACGTGCTCGCGTTCCAGCGCGGGGCCAGCGTCTTCAGGGTGCACGAGGTCGCTCCGGTGCGCGATGCGCTCGCCGTGGCTGCTGCTACGTTGGGCTGGCGATGGAGGACGAGGATCCCCGGCGGGACCCCGACGAGCTAGAGCCCGTGGACCCCGACGATCTGGACCGCGAGGACGACGAGGACGACGATGACGAGGACGTCGCCGAAGCCGTCACGATCGAGATCACCGGGCTCTCGCTGTACACCCGCCACGGCGTCACCGAGGCCGAGCGCGAGGTCGGCCAGCGCCTGGTCATCGACGTGCGCCTGGACCTCGGCGAGTCCGACGCCACGGCCACCGACGCGATCGAGGACACCGTCGACTACGCCGAGGTCTGCCAGCTGATCGCGCTCGTCGCGCAGCAGCGCTCGCACAAGACGCTCGAGCGCCTGTGCAGCACGATCGCCAACCGCCTGCTCGACGACTACGACCTCGAGGGCGTGTGGGTGAAGGCCTCAAAGCCTGAGCCGCCGATCGCGCTGAGCGTCGACGAGGTCTCGGTCGAGGTGTGGCGCGAGGCACACGCTCCCTGACTCACGACGCTAAGGATGCGCGGTGATGCTGAGGATCTCGCTGCGTACGTGCCCTTCGGCGTCGCGGCCGCCGGCGACGAGCACGCGCGCTCCCAGCGCCACCGCGGCGGTGTCCGAGAGCGGCCGCGGCAGCGTTCCCGCGACGCGCACTTCGCCCTTCGCGGAGATCGAGAGGATCTGGTCGGTCTGGCTTTCGCTGGATTCTTCGCGCCCGCCGATCGCGACCATGCCGCCGCCCAGCGGCGCGCCCGCGGCGTGCGTGAGCGGATGGGGGAGCGTCGCCAGCGCCCGCACCGCGCCGGTCGCGGGGTCGAAGCTGTAGACGTTGGCGCTCGCGGCCGTCCCGCTCGTGCCGCCCGCGATCAGGATCCGGTCGCCGACCGCCGCGACGGCCGCGTAGCGAAGCGGCTTGGGCAGCGTGCCGGCGAGATGTGCGCCCGTGCCGCCGGGGCGCCACGCGAGGATCGTCGCCAGCGGCTGCGCGCCCGTGTAGCCGCCGACGATGTAGATCGTTCCCCGGAGCGTCGCGGCGGAGACGTCGGAGGCGGGAGTCGGAAGCTGACCCGCGGATGCGATTTCGCCGCCGGCGGACACGCTCGTGATGCCCGGGAACGACGTGGTTGCGCCGCCACCGAAGAGGTATGTGTGGGCTTCGAGCGTCGCCGCGGCGGCGTCGTGCAGCCCGTTCGGCAGAGAGCCGGTGTGTTCCGCCCGCGCGCCCGAGATGCGGGTGATGTCCGAGAGCGATTCTTCGGCCTGGTCGAGCCCGCCGAGCAGGAGGGCTTCTTCGGCGCCGACGGCCGCTGCCGCGCCGTCCTGGAGCGCGGTCGGCAGCTGCCCGACGGGGGTCACCGTCACGCTCGCGAGCGCGGCCGCCGGTGCCGCGGCGCGCGACGCTGCGCCGGCGGCGCGTTTGTGCGCGGACGAGCCGCCGCCGGAGAGCGCTGCCACGAGCACGACGACGAGCGCCAGCGCGACCGCCGCGGCCGTCGCGCGTCGGCGGCGGATCGCGCGACGGCGCATCTCGCCTCGCGCCTGCCGTGGCGGCCGCTGCGCGACCGTCACGGATGCACGACCGCGGCGTAGTCCGGGCCGCCGCGCGGGCCGTAGGGGACGAAGTCCATCCCGTCAGGCGTGTTGAGGTAGCCCGCGCTCGTGCCCGGCACGTCGGTGTGTCCGTACTGCCAAACGATCTGGTTCGTGCGCGGGTCGATCACGACGACGCGGTGGCGGTAGTCGTCGTTGACCGCCACGTTGCCGTTCGGGAGCGCCATCGCGAGCGACGGGTGGTTGAGCGCGCCGGAGCCCGCTGAGGGCCCGTAGCGCCAGAGGATGTGGCCGCGGCGGTCGATGATCAACACGTGGCCCGGGCTCGTGTAGTCGGCGAGCAGGATCCGCCCACCGGGCAGAGGCTGCGGGTCCGACGGGTATTCCACTGGCGCCTGCACCGACATCAGGAGTCGCCCTTCGGGCCCGATTTCGTCCACCCAGTTACCGTTGACCTCGCTCACGAGCACCGCGCCATTGGGGACCGGCGTGTCGCCGTTGACCGGTTCGAGGTGTCCCGGCGGCGCGTGGCGGCACACCCCGGATTCGCCGATCTGGCGCGCGATGCGGTGATCGCGGATGAAGAGGATGCGGCAGTTGTAGGCGTCGGCGACCGTCACCGTGCCGTCGGGGAGGACGTATGCGTCGTCCGGTGTGTGCAGGTGCGTGCGGTCCGAGCCGGGTTCGCCGGGGTGCCCGAAGACCACGTGCAGGCTGCGGTCCTCGAGGCTCACCTCGACGATCGCGTGGTTGTCCTCCTCGTTGGCGATCAGAGCCTGGCCGCCGGGGACC
>DATBCA010000192.1:0-1582 GCA_036270715.1 Solirubrobacteraceae bacterium | reverse complement strand
ATATCGGTCGCGAACGCCGGCACGCTCAGCTGGCTCGCGACGTTCGCCAACGGCAAGTTCGGCGTCTTCGCCTCGAGCGTCTCGAAGTGCAAGAAGGGCACGATCAAGCTCGCGCGCAGGTGCCGGCCCGCGACGATCGTGTACGCGAAGGGAAGCGCGAGCGTTGCCGGCGCCGGATCGGCGAGCGTGACGCTCAAGCCGACGGCCTCCGCCCGCACGGCGCTCGCGAACGCGCGCAAGCACCACACGGGCCTCGTCGTGACGCTGAAGCTCACGTTCCAGTCCTCGCTCGGCGGCACGCCCACCTCGTCGAGCGTCTCGCTGACGATCAGGCCGAAGAAATAGCCCCACGGCCTAAACTCAGCTGCCGATGACGGCTGACGAGCAGACTCCCGAGGTGGCCATCTCGGACGCCGGCGCGGACGCGGCGCCCGTCCTCGCCGAGGACGAAGCGCGCGCCCGGCCTGACGAGGAGGCCCGCGTCGCCTCCGCTGAGGACGACGTCGAGGTCGAGCGCGAGGAGGGCGCGCCGACGGTCGCCGAGCTGGACCCCGAGGCGCGGGCCAAACGCGATGCCGCGCTCGCGTACGTGCGCAAGCTCGGAGACCCCGTGCTGCGCGCGCGCGCGGTGCCGGTCGACAGGTTCGACGAGCGACTCGCCTCCGAGGTGCAGCGCATGGGCGAGCTGATGGTCGACGCGATCGGGGTCGGTCTCGCCGCGACGCAGCTCGGCATCCTCCACCGCGTGCTCGTATACCGCGTCAGCGTCGAAGACCCCGTCACCGTGCTCGTCAACCCCGAGATCGAGTGGTCGAGCGAGGAGCTCGAGATCGCCGAAGAGGGGTGCCTGAGCATCCCCGGCGTGCACGTCGACGTCGAGCGCCCGGCGCGCGTGCGCGTGCGCGCGCGCGACGAGAAGGGCGCCGAGCTGGAGATCGAGGCCGAGGAGCTGACGGCGCGCGTGATCCAGCACGAGGTCGACCATCTCGACGGCGTCCTCATCCTCGATCGCATCTCGCGAGAGGCGCGCAAGGAGGCCATGCGCGAAATGCGCGAGGCGCGGGAGGCCGCGAACGCGGTCTAGCGCGAGTCGCGCACGCCCGACGCCTTGCGCACCGTCTTTCTCGGAACGAACGCTTTCGCCGCCGCCGTCCTCGAGCGGCTCGCGCGAAGCGATCACCCGCCTGCGCTCGTCGTCACCCGCCCCGACCGCCGCAGCGGTCGCGGCCGGCGCCTGTCGCCGCCGCCCGTCGCGCGCGCCGCGCGCGAGCTCGGTCTCGCGCTCGCGCAGCCCGAGCGCGTCAACGAACCCGCGGCCGTCGAGCAGATCGCCGCGGCCGAGCCGGGGGTCGTCGTCGTCTGCGCGTTCGGTGCGATCATCGGCGAGCCGCTTCTGGGCGCGCACGAGATGCTCAACGTGCACCCGTCGCTGCTGCCGCGATGGAGGGGTGCCGCGCCGGTCGAGCGCGCGATCATGGCCGGCGACGCAAACACCGGCGTGTCGATCATGCGCCTCACCGCCGGCCTCGACGCCGGACCGGTCTGCGCCGCCGCGGCCGAGCCGATCCGCGACGAGGACACG
>DATBCA010000191.1:0-12140 GCA_036270715.1 Solirubrobacteraceae bacterium | reverse complement strand
CGCGCTTGACGCAATGCTCGAACTGGTCGCCCGACTCAGCGGCGGCAGCTAGCACGAAGATCACGTCGGACCGCTGTCGCGTCTCGCCGACCGAGCCACGCGGTCCGGCGTCGTCCCGCGAGCGCGCTTATCTAGAGACTGCCCGCGCCCGCGTTGTTGACCAGACTCGTCGGCAGACACCGAGGCCAACGCCCTCCTTTGCGCGGAAAGCAGGCGCGCCCCGCAGGCAGCAAGACGCCTGAGTTGGACGAGCCGCGGGAGTCTCGCCGCGTGAGGCAGATGTTCCATTTGAGCATGGAAGTTTGGCTTTCTAGGGCCAAAAAATGGAGACGGTGGGAATCGAACCCACGTCCGCGATCGCGTGAAGATGGCTTCTACGAGCGTAGCCGGCGCTCTGATCTCATCCTTCGGTCGCCTCGCCGGCGGGGTTTCGAAGGACCAGCCTCCTAGATTGTCCCTGGCTTGGCGGAGGCGCTCCGCACCGGGTTAGCCTGCTTTCTGATCCCGGCCTTCCCCGCCACAGGCGAGCGGGGCCCGAGACCTCACGGCTTAGCTATTGACTAAGCGGCGAGGGCAAACTCGTGAGAGTCCGCACTTATGGTTTTCCCGGGTGTTTTACGAGGCCGCCCGGGACCTCGACTCGCCACCATCCCCACGAGCCGACCACGTCGAAGCCTGTCGTCCCCGGGGATGCCTACGCACCGAGTCTAGCGGCCGGCCAGCGCTGGATCTCGCTTCCTCCAGCCGCTGCGACGCGCCAGCTGCGGACAAAAAAAAACGACGCGGTCCCGAACCACTTGAGGAACCTTCTCGGTCGAACCCGAAGGCTCGTCCTCGTTGGTGGCGCGGCCTCACACCTCGTTGGCCTCGCTCTTTGCGGTTCGGTTCCGCGTCTGGATGCAACGTATCCCCGCCCCCTTTCGAACGCAAGACCCGCGCCGACGCCCACCCCGCACTTTGGGGAAAATCGCGTTTGCGGAGTCCTCGCCGGCCCTGGGTCGGCGTGCGCAGACGCCTCTTAGGGGACGCTTAGCGGCGCTGCCACAATGGAGATATGGATAGCGACGTTTCATTGGGAGCACCCCCCGCTCCGAGCCCGCTTGGAGGCGCGTCGCACGCTGCTCCCGGCGGCGTATTCGACGGGGGTAACCCGTTCGCCGAGCCCGGTCGCAAGGGCGGGCGCACAACGTCGTTGCGTCGCCGGCTCGGTAGCGCGTTGGCGGCGCTGGCCGCCGTCGTCGCGAAGTTCTTCGCGGCGATCAAGGGCCTGCTCCTGCTGCTGCCGAAGCTCAAGGTGCTGACGACGGCGGGCACCGCGCTCGTCTCGGTTGCCGCGTACAGCTTGTGGTTCGGCTGGACGTTCGCGCTCGGCTTCGTGATCCTCCTGTTCGTTCACGAGATGGGTCACGTGATCCAGCTGCGCCGCGAAGGCGTGCCCGCGAGTGCGCCGATGTTCATCCCCTTTCTCGGCGCCGTGGTGACCATGCGCTCGATGCCCAAAGACGCGCTGGCCGAGGCGAAGGTCGGCCTCGCAGGCCCTGTCCTGGGGAGCGTCGGCGCGGCCGTATGCCTGGTGATCGGCGAAGCCGCCAACAGCGACTTCTTCCGCGCGCTCGCCTACATCGGCTTCTTCCTAAACCTCTTCAACCTGCTGCCGGTGGTACCGCTTGACGGCGGCCGCGCGATGGCCGCGATGGCGCCATGGATGTGGTTCGCCGGCTTCGGCGCGCTGGTCGCGATGCTACTCGTGTTCCCCAACCCGATCCTGCTCGTGATCCTCGTGTTCGGCGGCCTCGAGACCTGGCGGCGCTGGAAGGCGCGAAAGACCCGCTCGCTGGAGCAAGCGGCCTACTACCGCGTGTCGCGGCGCAATCGCCTTCTCGTCGGCGGCGTCTACATCGGGCTGATCGTCGCACTCGCGCTCGGGATGACGCAAGCGCACATCCTCTCCTCCGGCGCGCACAGCTTCGGCCATCTGTGATCAGCGCCGGCGCCGCGGCGCCGGGGACGTCAGCGCAGACGAGTCGGCTCAACGCCGGGCTTCGCGCAGCCCTCGTTCGATGTCGCGCTTGACGTCGCGCTCGCGCAGCGACTGGCGCTTGTCGTACAGGTCCTTGCCGCGCGCGAGCGCTATCTCGACCTTTGCGTGCGCACCCGAGAAGTAGATCCGCGTGGGAACGAGCGTGAGCCCGCGCTCGGCCGCGCGCGCCGCGAGCCGCTCTAGCTCGCGCCGGTGAACGAGCAGCTTGCGCGGCCGCTCGGGGTCGTGGTTCTCGCGAGCAGCGGGTCCGTACGGTGGAATGTGGACCGATTCGAGCCACAGCTCCCCGTCGCGGACAGTCGCGTACCCGTCCTTTAGCTGAGCGCCCGAGGCGCGCAGCGCCTTGACCTCGGTGCCGTGCAGCGCGATGCCGCACTCGATGCGCTCGAGCAGCTGATAGCGGTGCGATGCGTAGCGGTTCGAGGCGACGTCGCCCGCGGCGACCTTTCGCTTGGCCTTGCCCTTTGCCATCTCGGCTCCCGAGACTAGCCGCTGTCCTGCGTCTCGCGAACGAGGTCGACGCGGCCGCGCGCGGCCTCGACGCGCTCGACGCGCACGCGGATCGCGTCGCCGAGGCGCAGCGCCGCGCCCGTGCGCGCCCCACGCAGGATCGTGCCCTCCTCGTTGAGCTCCCACCACTCGCGCTCGCCCGACTCGGTCGTCAGCACGCGCACGGGCAGCATTCCTTCGTAGGGGCCGCCGAACGCGACAAACGCGCCCGCCGCGATCATGCCGACCACCTCGCCGTCGAAGCCGCGCTCCCAGCCCGTCTCGAGCAGCGCTTGCTCCAGCGCGAAGGAGAGCGCGATGTCGTCGCCGTCGCGCTCGATCTGCATCGCCTCGCGCTCGCGTTCGGAGGTCCACGCTCCGAGCTCGACGAGCTCGTGCGAGCGCGGGGCGCGCTCGCCCGCGCCGAGCACCGACAGCAGCGAGCGGTGACACACGAGGTCCGGATAGCGGCGGATCGGCGAGGTGAAGTGGCAGTACGCGTTCGAGCGCAGTCCCGAGTGGCCGATATTCCTCGGCGAGTAGTACGCCTGCTTGAGCGAGCGCAGGACGAGCGCGCCGAACGCCCTGCGGCCGCGACCGCTGCGCCGCACGAACGCGTCGACCGTCTGCGAGATCTCGCCCACGAGCTCGCTCGCCTGCGCGGGCGCGAGGTGCTCGGGCACCGGCGGCGTGGGCACTTCGAGCGACGCGAGCTGGGCGACGAGCCGCTCGACGCGGTCCGGATCGGGGCGCTCGTGCACGCGGTACAGGCACGGCGCGCGGCTGCGCTGCAGAAGCGAGGCGACGGCCTCGTTGGCGGCGATCATCAGGTGCTCGATCAGCCGATGCGACTCCGTCTGCGCGCGCGCGCTGATCGAGCTGACGTTGCCCTCGTCGTCGAACGCGAACTCGTGCTCGGCGGATTCGACTACTAGCGCGCCCCTCTGCTCGCGCGCGCGCGCCAGCGCCGCCGCAGCCGCGCGCGCGGCCTGCAGCGGATCGCGCCAAGGCTCCTGAGCCTCCTCTTCGCCGGCAAAGATCCGATCGACGCCCTCGTACTCGAGCCGCGCGTCGGAGCGGACCACGGAGCGGTAGAACGACGAGCGCACGACGTTCGCGCCGTCGAGGTCCAGCTCCACGGTCACCGCGAGACGCTCGCGCCCGGGAACGAGCGAGCACGCGTCGTTGGACAGCGCCTCGGGAAGCATCGGCTCGACGGCTCCCGGCACGTACACGCTCGTCGCCCGCAGGCGCGCCTCGCCGTCGAGCGGCGACCCCTCGCGCACGTGGGCGCTCACGTCGGCGATGTGCACCCACACGCGGATCAGCGTGTCCGAGACCCGCTCCGCGGAGACGGCGTCGTCGAAGTCGCGCGCGCTGGCGGGGTCGATCGTGAAGGTCGCAAGCGCCGTGAGATCGCGCCGTGCGTCCACGTCGCCGAGCACGTCCAGGCCGCGCTCGCGCGCGCGCCGCGCCTCGCGCTCGACCGCGTGATTGAAGCGCCGAGCGAGCCCGTGCTCGCGCATCAGGTCCTCGATCGCGGCGTTCGCGCGTTCGCGCTTGGCCGGCGGCCACACCACCCGAGCGTCACGCGCGGACGCCGCTCCTCCCCTCTCCCGCGGTCGCCGTCGCGGCGACGTCACCTGATCTTTGCGGCGAGCGTCCGCAGCGCGACTTCGAGGCCGAGCGGCGTGTCGACGCCGTGCGCGACAGGCACTTCGGGTATCACGCCCGCGCCCTGTCTGACACCGCCGCCGCCGAGGTTGCGCCCGTTCGGCGTGAAGTACTCGCCGACGGTTATGTCGAGCGCGCCGCCGTTGGTCAGCGGCTCCTCCTCCTGGAAGACGCCCTTGCCGAAAGTGTGCGTTCCCACGACCGTCGCCCTGTGGTGGTCCTGGAGCGCGGCCGCGACGATCTCCGACGCGGACGCAGTGTTCGAGTCGACGAGCACGACGACGGGGGTCGACGTCGAGATCGCGTCGCCCGCCGCGGTGATTACGTCCGTGGGCTGCGAGCGCCCGCGTGTCGTCACGATCACGCCACTCGGCACGAAGATGCTCGCGACCAGCCGCGCCTCCTCGACGAGTCCGCCGCCGTTCGCGCGCAGATCGAGCACGATCCCGCGCGCGCCTTCGCGCAGCACGCCCTCGACCGCCGTCCTCACTTCGCCGTGCGAGCCCGGACTGAAGGTCGCAAGCCCGACGACCCCGAGCCTCACCTTCCCCTCTCGCCGCGTCGCGGAGGCGACAACCGGCTCGGAGATCGTCGCTCGTGTCAGTCGCACGCTGCGCGTGCGGCCGACACCGTGGTTTCGCAGTCCGAGCACCACGTCCGTGCCCGGCGGCCCCTTGATGAGCTCGGTGGCCGCGCCTTCCGGCACGCCCGCGATCGAGCGGCCGTTCACGGCGACGATCACTTCGCCCGCCTTGAGGTGCGCGCGAGCCGCGGGCGAGGAATCGAACACGCGTGCGATTTCGAGGCCGCCGTGCCTTCCGCCGACGTCGACGCCGATGCCGGTGAAGCTCGGGGGCGCGCTGAATTCGCGGAATTCGCGGGGCGAGAGGTAGTGCGAGAAGCGATCGCCCAGGCTCCCGACCGCCCCGGCGATCGAGGCGCCCGCGAGCTGGTTGGTCGTTACTGGACGGTAGTAGTCGCTGGAGATGTGGTCGAGCGCTTCGTTGACCACGCGCGTGGAGTGGTCGGCGACGAGCGCGTTGCGTGCGAACCCGGGGAGGTCCGACGGGTGCCCGCCAAGCCACACACCGGCCACCAGCACGGCCAGGAGCGATATCGCGAGGGCGACGATCGACCTCCAATCGAGCGTCGGCTGCCGCGTCCGGGGAGGCATGTGCCCTCAGACTAGGGCCCTGACCGCGCGAACCGCGCCGCGAAGGCAAGCCCGCGGACGCGCGACGGTCGGCGACGGCGCGTTCGCACGGCCTATCGCGCGGCGGCGGATATCGTGGGGGCCTGCGCGATGGCGAGCATCGAGACGACAACCGTTCCCGCGAATAACCTGCCGTTGCATCGCGTCGGGATCCCGGGCACGCGCGCGCTGACCGTGCTGGTCGCGTTCGACGCGGGCGCTCGCAACGAGCGTCCCGAGGAGAACGGGATGGCGCACTTCCTCGAGCACCTCGTCTTCAAGGGCGGCGAGAGCTATCCGACGTACAAGGACGTGAACGAGACCGCCGAGCGGCTCGGCGGCGTGCTCAACGCCTACACCAGCCACGACCTCGTCGCCTTCCACATCACCGTCAGGGCCGAGAGCGCGGCCACGGCGATCGACCTGCTGTCCGATTTCGTCGCGCGCCCGCGGCTGGACTCCGAGGAGCTCGACCGCGAGCGCGGCGTCGTCATCCAGGAGATCAACCGAGCGTACGACCAGCCCTCGACCGTCGCCGAGTACCTCATCGACAGGGCGGCCTTCGGCGAGCACCCGCTCGGGCGGACGGTGCTCGGCCCGGAGGAGAACCTGCGCAGCTTTACGCGCGACGGCATCGTCGCGTTTCGCGAGCGGCGCTGGGCGGGCAGGCGGGGTGGCGCGTTCCTCGTGGGCAACCTCGAGCACCTCCCCCCTCACGACGCGCTGGAGGAGCTGTTCGCGCGCTTCCCCGCGCTGCCGGAACCCGACGCCTACGAGCGTGCGCCCGCTTTCGCGCCGCAGAAGCTCGTCGACAAACGCGACACCAACCAGTCGCACCTGCGCATGATCTACCGGCCGGAGATCGACGTCGCGTCGCTTCGGGAACGCGCCGCGCTCTCGATCTACGCGACGCTCCTCGGCGGGTCGATGGGGTCGCGGCTGTTCGAGGAGATCCGCGAGAAGCGCGGCCTGTGCTACTCGGTGTACGCCGCAGACCATGCCTTCGCCGACGTCCCGATCCTGCAGCTCGGATCGGGCCTGGAGTCAGCCAAGTGCATCGAGGCATACGGACGCATGCGTGGGATCGTCGACGAACTGCGCGAGCAGGGCCCGACGGAGGAGGAGGTCGTGCGCGCGCGCGCCTACGCGGCGGGTCGGCTCGTGCTTGCGTTCGAGAACACGAACGCGGTCGCTCGCTACGGCGCCAACCAGGCGATCGTGCACAAGGAGTCGATCGATCCGGACGGCGCGATCGCGGCGCTCGATGCGGTCACGTTCGACGAGGTGCGCGACGTAGCGGAGGGCGTGGCCGACCGCCTCGCGGTCGCCTGCGTCGGGCCGCACAGCGCCGAGGATTTCTAGCGCGCCCTACCCCGAGCGGGTACCAAGAGCGCGCCCTAGCCCGAGCGGGCCTAACCGATCGCGACCATGCGGTCGATGGGGACGCGCGCGCGCAGCGCGGTCTCCTCGGGCACGCGCACCTCGTAGCGCATCTCGCGCAGCGAGTCCCGCAGCTTTGGCAGCGTGATCATCTTCATGTACACGCACGACGCCTCGGAGTTCGCGGGGATGAAGTCGATGTCGGGCGCGGCCATCGCGAGCGGGTAGAGCATGCCGGTCTCGGTGGCGACGATCGCCTCGCGGCGCCCGTCCCGCTCGCTCGTAGCCGCGCCGCCACGCCGCGCCAGCTCGTCGCGCTCAGCCTCGCGCGCGTAGCCGAGCATGCCGCCCGTCGAGAGCATGTGCACGCCCTCCGAGGTGATGTCGCCCGCGGCTACGTACTCCATGACGCTCGTCGAGCAGCCGCACTCGGGGTGGATGAGGAAGTCGGCCTGCGGGTGCTGTGCGCGCATCGATTCGATGTCCGCTGGGCGGATGCCCGCGTGCACGTGGCACTCGCCGTCCCACACGTGCATGCGCCGCCCGAGCTCCTTCTCGACGTACGCGCCGAGCCACATGTCGGGACCGAAGAGGATCTCGGCGTCGTCGCCGTGCGTCGCGTAGATGTGGCGCACGACGTCGACCGCGTTGGCGGATGTGCAGCAGTAGTCGGTCAGCGCCTTCACCTCGGCGGTGGTGTTGACGTACATCACGACGATCGCGCCGGGGTGCTCGTCCTTCCACGCCGCGAGCTGGTGCGCGTCGATGGAGGCCGCGAGCGAGCAGCCGGCTTCGAGATCGGGGATCAACACGGTCTTCTCGGGGCAGAGGATCGAGGCGGTCTCGGCCATGAAGTGCACGCCGCAGAACACGATCGTGTCCGCGCCTGCATTCGCGGCGCTGCGCGAGAGGCCGAGCGAGTCGCCGACGTAATCGGCGACGTCATGCACCTCGGGCACCTGGTAGTTGTGCGCGAGGATCACCGCGTTTCGCGCCTGCGCGAGCTCGCGCACTTCGCGCTGCAGCCCCGCGATCTCCTCCGCGCTGAGAGCGTCGGGTTGCGGGCGTTGCCCGGCCATCGGCAGGGTAGGGGCCATCGGCAGGTTCACGGCAGCAGCGGCTGTGTAGCGGGATCGGGGCGAAGAGCTTGGTTCGGCTCTGCGTATGCATTCTACCCTCCCGCCTTGCCGCGCCCGGTCGCGCGCGGCGCACGCGCGAGGAGCTCGGAGCGCGCAGAGCTCAGTCGGCGAGCTCGAGCGTCAGCGCGAGATCGAGCGCGGGCGCCGAGTGCGTTAGCGCTCCGATCGACACGAACTGCACCCCGGTGCGCGCGACCGCGGCGAGGTTCTCGAGCGTGACGCCTCCGCTCGCCTCCAGCTGAGCGCGCCCCGCGACGCGGGCGACGGCCGCGCGCAGCCGCTGCTCGTCCATGTTGTCGAGCAGCAGCCGCGGAGCGCCCGCCGCGAGTGCCTCGTCGATCTCGGCGGTGTTGCGAACCTCGACCTCGATCGTTGCGGAGAGCTCGGGGGCCGCCGCGCGCGCTAGCTCGAGCGCGCGCGGGATGCCGCCCGCGGCGGCGATGTGGTTGTCCTTGATGAGGATCGCGTCGTACAACCCGGCGCGATGGTTGGCGGCGCCGCCCGCCGCGACAGCCGCCTTCTCGAGCGCTCGCAGGCCTGGGATCGTCTTGCGCGTGTCGAGCACCTGCGCTCCGCTTTCCCTGGCCGCTGCGGCAGCGCGCGCGGAGAGCGTGGCGACACCAGACAGGTGGGAGAGGAAGTTCAGCGCGGTTCGCTCGCCGCCGAGGAGAGCGCGCGCGCGACCGGTCACCGACAGCACCGCGCCTCCGTCGTCGCGCCAGCGCCCCTCGGTGACGAGACGCTCGAAGCGCGCGTCGGCGTCGAGGGCTCTGAACGTCGCTTCGGCGACCTCGAGGCCGAAGATCGCCCCGGGTGCCTTCTGCGTTATGAGCGCTCGCGCTCGCGCGTCCGCGGAGACGGTCGCGAGCGTCGTCACGTCGCCGCTCCCGATGTCCTCCTCGAGCGCGCGCAGCACGAGCGCGGCGAGCTCGCCGTCGGCCATCGCCTAGTTGCTGGCCGCCGAGGCGGTCGCCGCGGCCGCGAGCAGGTACGCGCGCACGAACCCGTCGAGGTCGCCGTCGAGCACCCGCTCGACATCGCCCATCTCGTAGCCGGTGCGCGTGTCCTTGACGAGCGTGTAGGGGTGGAGCACGTAGGAGCGGATCTGCGAGCCGAAGTTCACGTCCTGGGCGTCGCCCTTCTCGCGCGCGATCTCTTCCTGGCGTTCGCGCTCGCGGCGTTCGATCAGCTTCGAGCGCAGCATCGCGAGCGCGGTCGCGCGGTTGGAGGACTGCGAGCGCTCGTTCTGGCACTGCACGACGATGCCCGTAGGCCGGTGCGTGATGCGCACCGCTGAGTCGGTCTTGTTCACGTGCTGACCGCCCGCGCCGGAAGCGCGGTAGGTGTCGACCTGGAGGTCGTCCTCGTTGATCGGCACGTCCTCGCTGTCGGGCACCGCGGGCGCGACCTCGACCCCCGCAAAGCTCGTGTGCCGGCGATGCGCGGAGTCGAACGGCGACAGGCGCACCAGCCGGTGCACGCCGCGCTCGGCGGCGAACAGCCCGTAGGCGTTCTCGCCCGAGACGCGGAAGGTCGCCGACTTGATCCCGGCTTCGTCGCCCGCGCTCGCCTCGAGGAGCTCGACGTCGAAGCCGCGGCTCTCGGCCCAGCGCATCTCCATCCGCAGCACCATCTCCGCCCAGTCCTGCGCGTCGGTCCCCCCCGCGCCGGCGTTGACGGTCACGAGCGCGTCGCCGGAGTCATAGCTGCCCGAGAACAGCCGCTGCTCCTCGAGCTCTTCCAGGCGCCTCTCGACGGAGCTGATCTGCTCGTCGACCTCGTCCTGCAGCGAGGCGTCCTCCGCGGCCATCTCCGCGAGCCCGTCGAGGTCCGCGACGTCCGCCTCCAGCGCGCGAAACGCCTCGAGCCGCCGGGAAGCGCGCGCGTGCTCGCCCGAGGTCGCGGCCGCGTGCTCGGGGTCCTCCCAGAACTCCGGGCTCCCCATCTCGAGCTCGAGCGCGCGCACGCGCTCGCCGAGCGCGTCTGGGTCAAAGATAGTCCGCGAGCAGCTTCATCTGTTCGCGAATAGCCGCGAGACGCTGCGGCGTTGCCTCCGAAGTGCTCTCGGCCATGGACGCTACGCCCCGTGGCACTTCTTGAACTTCTTGCCCGACCCGCACCAGCACGGGTCGTTGCGCCCGACCTGGTGCTCCTCGTCGACGACGCGCTGCTCGACGACGGGCGCGCCTTCCAGCGCGGTGCCTTCGGCGAAGCCTTCCGCGCCGGCGCTCGCGCCTGCAGCCGCCGCGGCGGCGAGCGCGCCGGCGCCGACGGCGCTGTGGCCGCCCGAATAGGAGACGCGGCCCGCGCTCGTGGCGGAGCCGGACGCGGCGAAAGACGGCGGCGGCGCTCCGCCGTTCTCTCCCTCGACGCTTACCTGAACGTTGAAGATCATGCGCGCGAAGTCGGTCCAGACCATGGTCATGAGGTCGCCGAAGAGCGTGAAGGCCTCGTTCTTGTAGGCGACCAGCGGGTCTACCTGCGCGAACCCGCGCAGGCCGATGCCCTCGCGCAGGTAGTCCATGTCGAACAGGTGCTCGCGCCAGCGCTCGTCGATGATCTGCAGCAAGAGGAAGCGCTCGAGCGCTCCCATGAGCTCCTCGCCGAGCGCCTGCGCGCGCCCCTCGTAGCGCTCCAGCGCGAGCTCGGAGATCCTGTCCGTGAGCGACGTACGGTCGACGGTCTCGGGGTTGAGGTCCTCGGCGCCGAGGTCGACCGGGAAGAACTGCGAGAGCGCCGTGAAGAGACCGTCGAGGTCCCAGTCCTCGACGAAGTCGCTGGGCGTGTACTCGCCGATCGTGCGCTCGATCACGGCGACGACTTCGCGGCGTGCCTCCTCGCCGATGTCGCGGCCTTCGAGGACCTCGTCGCGGTAGGCGTAGATCACGCGGCGCTGCTCGTTCATGACGTCGTCGTACTCGAGCACGTGTTTGCGCGCGAGGAAATGCTGTTCCTCGACCTTCTTCTGCGCTTTCTCGATCTGCTTGGAGAGCATGCCCGCCTCGATCGGTTCCTCGTTGCCCTCGTCGTCGACCCCGCCGAGACGGTCGAGGATGCGGTAGATGCGGTCGCCGGCGAACAGCCGTACGAGGTCGTCTTCGGCGGAGAGGAAGAAGCGGCTTTCGCCGGGGTCGCCCTGGCGACCGGAGCGTCCGCGCAGCTGGTTGTCGATGCGGCGCGACTCGTGGCGCTCGGTCCCGCAGATGAACAGCCCGCCGGCGGCGACCACGCGCTCGCGGTTCTCCTCGACCGTCTTCTCGACGCCAGGGAGCACCTCGGCCATCGCGCGCTCGTACTCCTCGCCCTGGTCGGGGTCGATCCCGCGGCGCGCGAGCTCCAAGTGGGTCAGGTGCTCGGAGTTGCCCCCGAGCTTGATGTCCACGCCGCGCCCGGCCATGTTCGTCGCGATCGTCACCGCTCCCGGCTGGCCCGCCTCGGCGACGATCTCGGCCTCGCGCGCGGCGTGCTCGGGTTTGGCGTTGAGCACCGTGTGCTTGATGCCGAGCTCGGTCAGGCGCCTGGAGAGGAGCTCGGAAACCTCGACGGAGATGGTCCCGACGAGGACGGGCTGGCCGTTCTCATGGCGCGCGGCGATCTCCTTCGCGACCGCCGTCCACTTGCCCTCCTTGGTCTTGTAGACCTGATCGTTGCGGTCGTCGCGGATCATCGGCACGTTCGTGGGCACCTGGACGACCGGCAGGACGTAGATCTTCATGAACTCGGTCGCCTCCGTCAGCGCCGTGCCGGTCATGCCCGAGAGCTTTGAATAGAGGCGGAAGTAGTTCTGGTAGGTAATCGTCGCGAGCGTCTGATTCTCCTCCTGGATCGCTACGCCCTCCTTGGCCTCGATCGCCTGGTGCAGGCCTTCCGACCACCGCCGTCCCTCGAGGATGCGACCCGTGAACTCGTCGATGATCTTGACCTCGCCCTCGATCACCGCGTAGTCGACTTCGTTCTTGTACAGCGCCTCCGCGCGCAGCGACTGGATCAGGTGGTTGACGAGGTGCCCGTTCTCTGCGCGGTAGAGGTGGTCGATGCCGAGAAAGCGCTCCGCCTTCGCGACGCCCTGCTCGGTGATCGAGACCGTCTTGTGCTTCTCGTCGAACTCGTAGTCGAAGTCCGCCACGAAGTCCTTCTTCGAGCGGGGATCGAGCCCCTCCGGAGTCTTGCCGGGCTGCATCTGGGGCGCCAGGCGGGCGAACTGCTGATACAGGTCGGCGGCCTG
>DATBCA010000190.1:0-3114 GCA_036270715.1 Solirubrobacteraceae bacterium | reverse complement strand
GCGCCCGCGCGCTCGGCCGAGGCGAGCGACGCCGGCGAGGTGCTCGCGGAGCACATGGTCTTCCGTCCCGCCGCGCAGGCGGGCTTTCAGGTCGAGCGCACGGGGCCGCGGTCGTTTGCCGTGCGCGGCGCCGGAATCGAGCGACTGCTCGCGCGCTTCGACGTCGACAACGAGGACGCGATGGCGTACTTCGAGGGCCGTCTGCGACGCATCGGCGTGATCAAGGCGCTCCTCGCGGAGGGCTTCGAGGCGGGCGACGAGATCGAGATTGGGGACGTGCGGTTCGAGCTCGACCCGGCCACCCGGCCGTAGCGCAGGCGCCGCGCGGCGGCGGCGAAATGGCCGCCGAATAAGCTCCTCACATGCGCAGGATCGTGATCAAGCTCGGCTCGAGCGTTGTCGCGGATGGCGACGGCGAGCCGCGCATGGACGTTCTCGGCGGCGTCTGCGACGTCGTCGCGGCGCGCCATGCCGAGGGCGAGGAGGTCGTCGTCGTATCCAGCGGGGCGATCGCGCGCGGGATGCGCGAGATGGCGCTCGGGCGCCGGCCGACGACGATCGGAGAGCTGCAGGCGGCGAGCGCGGTCGGCCAGGGCAAGCTGTACCGCATCTACGACGAGCTGCTGCGCGAGCGCGGCATAACGAGCGCGCAGCTGCTGCTGACGTTCTTCGACATGAGCGCGCGCACTCACTATCTGAACGCGCGTCAGACGCTCGCGACGCTGCTCGAATGGCGCGTGCTGCCGGTGATCAACGAGAACGACACCACGGCCACCGACGAGATCTCCTTCGGCGACAACGACTTCCTCGCGGCCCAGGTCGCGGTGCTCGTCGGCGCGGACGAGCTGCTGCTGCTGACGGACATCGACGGCCTCTACAGCGCGGACCCGCGCGTCCACAGCGACGCGCGCATCATCGGCGAGGTCGCCGACTTCGACTCGCTCGCCGAGCTCGAGATCGGTCACACGACCTCCCCACTGGGGTCCGGCGGCATGCGCTCGAAGGTCGTCGCCGCCGACATGGCCACCGCCGCCGGCATCGCGACCGTGATCTGCAACGGGCTCGACTCCGACACCGTCGCGGCGGCGCTGGCGGGCGAGAAGATCGGCACCCGCTTCGCGGCGCGCGAGGCGCGTTACAGCTCGTTCAAGCTGTGGCTGAAGTACGCGAAGCCCGCGCGCGGGACGCTCGTGATAGACGCGGGCGCGGAGCGCGCGTTGCGGGACGGCAGCGCGAGCTTGCTCCCGGTGGGCATAGTCGAGGTGCTCGGCGAGTTCGACGCGGGCGACGCGGTGACGATCGCGCCCACCCCGGATGGTGACGGGCAGCGTCCGGCGATCGCGAAGGGGATCTGCAACTACGCAGCCGACGAGCTGCGCCAGGTGCTCGGCATGAAGTCCGCGGCCGTGCGTGAGCTGCTGCCGCGCGCGAGCGAGGAGGCGGTACACCGCGACTACCTCGTGCTGGACTGACCGTCGTACCCTTTAGGGCCATGGCAACGGCAACGACGTCCGTCGCGGAGGTGTGCGCGCAGGCGAAGCGCGCGGCGCGCGCGCTCGCGCAGCTCGACGCTGCGACGAAGGACGCGGCGCTGCATGCGATCGCGGACGCGCTGATCGCGCGCAGCGACGAGATCTGCGCGGCGAACGAGCTCGACATGGAAGCGGGCCGCGTCGCCGAGATCGGCAGTGCGCTGCTCGATCGCCTGATGCTCGACGACGCGCGCATCGCCGCGATCGCGGGCGCCGTGCGCGACATCGCCGCGCGGCCCGACCCCGTCGGCGAGGTGGTCGAGGGGCGGCGGCTGCCGAACGGGCTGCAGCTGCGCAAGGTGCGGGTGCCACTGGGCGTCGTCGCGGTCGTCTACGAGGCTCGCCCGAACGTGACCATCGACGCCGCGGCGCTGTGCGTGAAGTCGGGAAACGCGATCGTCCTGCGGGGCTCCGCGACCGCCGCGCACTCGAACGCGGCACTGTCGCAGATCGCCGCGCGCGCGGCGACCGACGCGGGTCTGCCCGACGGCGCGATCAGCCTCGTCGCCGGAGGCGGGCGCTCCGAGCTTGCGGAGCTCGCGACCCAGTCGGGAACCGTCGACCTGATCATCCCCCGCGGCGGCGAGGGTCTGAAGGAAGCGCTCGAGGCCGTCGCGACGGTGCCGGTGATCTATGCGGCCTCGGGAAACTGCCACGTCTACGTCGACGCGAGCGCCGATCCAGACCAGGCGCTGGCGATCGCGATGAACGCCAAGACGCAGCGCCCGGGCGTGTGCAACGCGGCGGAGACGCTGCTCGTGCACGCCGACATCGCGCCGGCGTTCATCCCGCGGATCGTCGGCGCGCTGGTGCGTGAGGGCGTCGAGGTGCGCGCCGACGAGCGCGCGCTCGCGCTGTCGGCTGGCGCCGCTGACCGCTCCGAGGGAGGGGCCGCGGCGATCGCCCCGGCGAGCGAGGAGGATTGGGGGACCGAGTACCTCGACCTGGTGCTCGCGGTCGGCGTCGTCGACTCGCTGGGCGACGCGATCGAGCACATCGCGCGCTACGGCAGCGGCCACTCTGAGGCGATCGTCACGCGCGACGTCGGCGCGGCGCGGGCATTTCAGGCGGGCGTCGACGCGGCGTGCGTATACGTCAACGCGTCCACGCGCTTCACCGACGGCGGCGAGTTCGGCATGGGCGCCGAGATCGGGAACTCGACGCAGAAGCTCCACGCGCGCGGGCCGATCGGCCTGCGCGAGCTGTGCGCCTCGAAGTACCTGATCGAGGGCGAAGGGCACGTCCGCACTTGATCGCCTCATGGCGCGCGTGGGAATCCTCGGCGGGACGTTCAATCCGCCCCACCTCGGACACCTCGCGCTCGCGCGGCGCGCGGCTGACGAGCTCGGTCTCGCGACGGTGCATTTGATTCCGGCGCACACGGCGCCGCACAAGGCGGACGAGCCCGAGCCCGGGGCCGGGCACCGCGTGCAGATGTGCCGGCTACTCGTCGAGGAGGACGAGCCCGCGCTGTCGGTCTGCACGCTCGAGATCGAGCGCGGGGGCACGTCCTTCACGGTTGACACCTTGCGCGCGATCAACGCAGCGGACGCGGAGGCCGAAATGACGCTGATCGTGGGCG
>DATBCA010000189.1:0-16810 GCA_036270715.1 Solirubrobacteraceae bacterium | reverse complement strand
CAGCGGCGCGCGGACGCGATGGTGGGCGAGCTCGGCCGTGTACAGCGCAGTCGCGAGCGCGACGGGGACGCCGATCAGCAACGCCAGCGCCGAGGTGATCAGCGTTCCCACGAGTAGCGGCAGCGCGCCAAACCGTTCGGCGTTCACGTTCCAGTCGTTGTTGAACGCGAAGCCAAACACCCCCTCGTGGGCGAACGCCGGGCGGGCCTCGCCAACGAGGCGCACGAAGAAGTAGACGATCAGCGCGAGGATCAGCCCCGCGAGCAGCGTGAGGACGGCGCGGAGAGCGCGGTCCGGAAGGCGCGAGAGCGGTGAGCGCGAGAGGACCTCGCGCTCACCGCCGCTGAAATCTGCGCTCTCCACGGCAGGCCTTACGGGCCGCCTGCGGCTCTCAGACGCCGAGCGGCGTGCCGTTGCACTGAAGGCTCGCGGCCGCCGCCTTCGACTTCGCGAGGATCGCCGCGGGCAGCGACGCGTAGTCCGCCTGCGCGAGGATCGCTTGGCCGGCGGTGAGACCGTACGAGATGAACCTCGCGACTCCCTTCGCCGCGGCTTCGCCGCCGGGTACGCCGGCCTTGCAGAGATCCTTGTTCACGACGATGAACGTCTGCGACGTGATCGGGTAGCTCGCGGCACCGCCGGGGTTCGAGATCTTGATGCCGAGGTTCGCCGGCACCGTCACGCTCGCCGCCGCTGCGCTCGCCGACTGCAGGCTCGGCAGCACGAAGCTTCCCGCCTTGTTCTTTACCGCCGCGTAGGTGAAGTTGTGGGCGAGCGCGTACGCCTGCTCCACGTAGCCCACGGCACCGACCGTCTGCTGGATCGCGCCGGCGACGCCTGCGTTGCCCTTCGCGCCTTCGCCCGTGGGCCACTGCACGGTCTTCCCTTCGCCCACCTTCGCCTTGAATTCGGGGTCGACCTTCGCGAGGAAGCCAGTGAAACCGGCGGTCGTGCCGGAGGAGTCCGAGCGGTGCACCACGGCGACGGGCGTGCTCGGGAGCGTCACACCGGGGTTCAACGCCTTGATCTCGGCGTCGTTCCAGGTCTTCACCTTGCCGAGGAAGACGTCGGCGATCGTCTTGCCGTCGAGCTTCAGCCCGCTCTTCACTCCGGGCAGGTTGAAGGACACGGTGATCGCGCCGAGGAACATCGGGATCTGCACCGCCGGGCTCCCGTTGTTCGCGATCGCGGCTTCGTCCGCGGGCTTGAGCGGCGGGTCGCTCGCGCCGAAGTCGACGGTCTTGGACTCGATCGCGGTGATGCCCGCGCCCGAGCCCACGGACTGGTAGTTGACCGTCAGGCCGGACTGGGCGGATGCCCACTGTTCGTATACCGGCGCGGCGAAGGTCGACCCGGCACCGGAGACGGTGCCCGAGGCGGGCGTCGTGACCGTCGGGGTGCTCGTGCTGCTCGCCGGCGTGCTCGGCGCGGTGCTCGGCGCCGTGCTCGACGATTTGCTGCTCCCGCACGCGGCGAGGCCGAGCGCGAGCACGGCGACGCCGGCGAGCGCGCCAATCTTGTTCTTGATCACTGCGATTTTCCCCTTCGGATCGCGGTCAGTGGTCGAGCTTGCGTCAAACCGACTGCCCGTCCGTGGGCGCAGTGTTGTTACGTCCCTGTGGCTCCGATGTGAAGATCGTGTGAAAGACCGTTCACGGAGGCTGCGGAGCTGGTGGTGGCGTCGCGCGTCGGCTGTGGCTGAAAGCGATAGCCGAACCCCGGATGTGTGTGGATGAAGCGCCGGTCGGGCATCGCCCGTTCGAGCTTTGCGCGCAGCTTGCTCACGTACACGTCCACCGAGCGATCGCCCGGCCGCAGCTCGCTGCCCCACACCGTCCTGAACAGCTGTTCGCGCGTGAGGATCGTTCCCACCTGCCGCGCCATCGCCACGAGCAGTTCGAATTCCCGCACCGACAGCGTCAGCGGCGCGCTCGCGGCGAGCACGAGGCCATCCGCGAGGCGGATCTCGAGCTCGCCGATACGAAGCGTCTCGGCGCTTGCGCGATGGCTCGCCACGGTCGCAATCCTGCCACCGGGCGCGCGTGGCACGGGTTGCGAAGTCGTGTTCGAGCAGTGAACAACTCGTGAAGGCGGCGGTGCCCCTCGGCAGCGGTGCCCGCGGCGCAATATTCTCGCCTCGATGAGCACAGAAAGTGCCACGGCGCGGGCGAGCCGATCATCCGAGATCGGAGCGAGCGGATGAGCTTCATCCACCGCAACGGCGACGCGACGCTCATGGGCCTCGTCGAGGAGGCGGGGCGCAACGTTCAGCGGTGCGGGCTGTTGCTGCGCGACCTGCTCGACGAATACCCCGAGCACGCGACAGTCGCCAACGACGTGAAGGTCTGCGAGCAGGAAGGCGACCGCATCACCCACGACATAATCCACCACCTCGCCACCGGGCGAGGGCGGGCGCCGTTCGCCACCGGCGACGGCCACGCGCTGGCGACGGCGCTCGATGACATCGTCGACCATTCCGAGCATGCCGCCGCGCAGCTCGGGCTGTACAGCGTGGAGGCGCCGATGGAGCAGGCGGTCGAGTTCGCCGACGTGCTCGTCGGAGCCGGCGAGCAGATCGCGCAGGCGCTGCGCTGCCTGCGCACCGGGTCGGAGCTCGGTCCGCACCTCGTCGAGATCCATCGCCTGGAGAACGAGGGCGACCGCCTGCAGCGCGACGCCGTCGCGTCGCTGTTCGCCGGAGGCATCGACCCGATGGTGGTGATCCGCTGGAAGGACATCTTCGAGTCCCTCGAGGCGGCGGTCGACGCCTGCGAGTCGGTCGCGCACGTGCTCGAGGGCATCACGCTGAAGCGCCACCGGCGCTGGCGGCGCTAGAGGAGCGCGCTCGCACAGTTCGCGTCGAGCCCGGTGACGCGCGAGCGCATGGGCCGCGCGGGCCGTGCGCGCGCGAGCGAACGCTCGAGCCTCGAGCGCACGTGGAGACGGTTCTCGCCGCCTATGAGCGGGTACTGCGACCTCTACAATCGCGCTTATGGATCGCACTCCAGGCGCCGACGGCACGGGCAACGGACGCGTGCCGCAGGTGCCGGCGGCCGTTCCTGCGCTGAGCGAGGACCGCGAGGTCTTCCGCCGCCTGACCCACCGCCCCACCGACCTGCTGCGGTTCGCCACCGCGGGGTCGGTCGACGACGGAAAGAGCACCCTCATCGGGCGCCTGCTCTACGACTCCAAGCAGGTGTTCGTCGACCAGCTCGAACACGTCGAGCTGACGAGCCGGCGCATGGGGCACGACTTCGTCGACCTCTCGCTGCTCACCGACGGCCTGCGCGCGGAGCGCGAGCAGGGCATCACGATCGACGTCGCCTACCGCTACTTCGCGACGGCGCAGCGGCGCTTCATCATCGCGGACACCCCGGGCCACGAGCAGTACACGCGCAACATGGTCACGGGCGCGTCGAACGCGGATCTCGCGATCGTGCTCGTCGACGCGCGCAAGGGCGTGGTGGCACAGTCCAAGCGGCACGCGTTCATCAGCTCGCTGCTCGCGATCCCGCATGTTGTCGTGTGCGTCAACAAGATGGACCTCGTCGACTACGACGAGGCGGTCTTCGACGCGATCGTCGAGGAGTTCGACCGTTTCGCGGCTCGCCTGGAGATGCCGGACGTGACGTTCATCCCGATCTCCGCGCTCCATGGCGACAACGTCGTCGAGCGCTCCGAGGCGATGCCGTGGTACCAGGGACCGCCGCTGCTTTACCACCTCGAGCACGTGCACATCGCCTCCGACCGCAACCTGATCGACGTGCGCTTCCCGGTGCAATGGGTGATCCGCCCCCAGTCCTCGGAGATCGCCGACTACCGCGCGTACGCCGGCCAGGTCGCGGGCGGCGTGATCCGCACGGGCGACGAGGTGCTGGTGCTGCCCGGTGGGAACCGTACGACCGTCGCCGGGATCGACACCTTCGACGGCCCCGTGCAGGAGGCATTCCCGCCGATGTCGGTCGCGCTGCGCCTGGCCGACGACATCGACGTCTCCCGCGGCGCGACGATCGTGCGCCCGCACAACCAGCCGACGGTCGCGAACAAGTTCGAGTGCCAGATCTGCTGGATGTCCGAGAACGAGCTCGACCGCAACCGGCGCTACATCGTCAAGCAAACCGCGCGCTCCGCGATGGTCGGGGCGCTCGAGGTGCGTTACAGGATCGACGTCGAAACGCTGCATCGCGACGAGAGCGCGACGACGCTCGGCCTCAACGACCTCGGCCGGGTGCACGTCGAACTGAGCTCGCCGCTGGTGTTCGACTCCTACCGGCGCAACCGTACGACCGGGAGCCTGATCTTCATCGACCACGCCACCAACGAAACCGTCGCTGCGGGCGTCGTGCTCGACACCGAGGTCGAGGAGCGCGAACAGGAGCCGCGCGACGGGCGCAGCCCCAACGTGCGCTGGCAGGGCACGCGCATGACGCGCGAGCGCCGCTGGCAGTCGGTCGGCCAGGCGGGCGCGACGGTCTGGTTCACCGGCCTGCCCGGTGCCGGCAAGTCGACGGTCGCCGCCGCGGTCGAGGAGCGGCTGATCGCGGCCGGGCTGCGTGCGTTCATGCTCGACGGCGACAACCTCCGCCACGGCCTCAACGGAGATCTCGGCTTCGACGAGGCCGCGCGGCGCGAGAACGTGCGCCGCACCGCTCACGTCGCGCGCCTGCTCGCGGAGTCCGGAACGATGGCGATCGTCAGCCTCGTCAGCCCGTATGCCTCCGACCGCGCAGCCGCGGCGGCGATGCACGAGCGCGACGGCCTGCAGTTCATCGAAATCTTCGTCAACGCCCCGCTCGAGTTGTGCGAGGAACGCGACCCGAAGGGGCTCTACGCGCTCGCTCGCGCGGGCGAGCTCGCGGGCATGACCGGCGTCGGCGCGCCGTATGAGCCGCCGGCGAACCCAGCGCTGGAGCTGGGCACGTGCGAGGAATGCGTCGACGCATGCGTGCAGAAGGTGTTCGACCTACTCGCCGCGCGCGGCCTCGTGGCCGAGGACAGTTAGAGCCGTCGGGCCTATCGCGGGGCGCGCAGCGAGTGCATGGTCGCCCCCGCCCCCGCCGCGCCTGCCGGCAGGGTGCGCTCCAGCTCCCCGGCCGATCCGTGCGCTTGGGAGAGCAGCTCGTCGTACGTGATCGCTTCACGGCGCTGGCCCGCGCGGCGCAGCACCCACTCGAGCGCGAGCATGTGCCGGGGGTGGTCGAGGTCGGCGGGGTGGACCTCGAGGCGCAGCGTGTGCGCGCCGACGATCGAGCCCGCGCGGATCGCGAGCGGGGAGAGCGCGCGGCGCAGGTGGTCCTCCGAGGAGACCCCCCAGGCCGGCGAGAGCACCCGCGAGTGGCGCCGGAGCGCCGGCGGCGCCGGCACGAACAGCCGCGACGGCGAAGCCGCGCCCGAGGGGTACAGGTGTAGGCGGTCGGCCCACCAGCGGAACCGCTGCGGCAGCGATCGGCGCAGGGCGCGCGTGTACGCGTAACCGGGCGCGACGAAGCCGTCTGGCTCTAGCCCTGCCAGCTTGAGCAGCCGCCAGCCCGCTTCGACCGCGCGCCGCGCCTCGTCCTCGGACATCCCCACGAACTCCGGCGCGTGGTCGCGGTCCCTGCGGGCGAGCGCGCCGCGCGCCAGCAGCTTCGTGCGCCCGAGACGGTCGTGCTGGAAGCCGTGCTGTGCGATCTCGTCGCCCGCGGCGCGGCGTTCGATCAGCCAGCTGCGCAGCTCGGGGGAGCGCTCGCCGAGCGGGTGCAGGTCGCGCGCCGGGATCACGAGAAGAGTCACGCGGTCCACGCCGTGGTCGTCGAGCCAGTCACGGATCAGCGCGCAGCGCTCGAACGTCGCCGGCTCGATGTCGTGCACGGAGACCGCGACGCGCCGACGCGCGCCGCGCGCCGCGCGCGCAACAGCCGCGCGAGTGCGTATCCCTACCCGCTCGGCAGGGCGAGGCCGGATCGCTGCCATGGATTCAGATTCGCCCGCAAACGGCCGCATTCTGTGACCAGCTCGGCACCATCGTGTGAACGGCTTGTGACGAAGCGCGCAAATGGGTGTTTTGTACCCGTCATTCGGCCTACGAAACCGGGCTTGCCCGCCCAATTGCGGCCCGCACGATTCGCCGCGCGCGAGACAGACAGCACGCTCGAGAGCGAATCGGACGCTCGCACGCCACGCGGCCTACGCGCACCGCTCGAGCGCGCGCTCGCGGGCACGAGCGTGGGGCGCAGGCGCGCTTCACTAAGCTCTCGCGGCCATGCCAGCCGTGCTCGTGCCGCTCGCGTCGGCCCTCAGCTACTTCCAGGCGATCGTGCTGGGAGTCCTGCAGGGCGTCACCGAGCTGTTCCCCGTCTCGAGCCTCGGGCATACCGTCCTGTTTCCGACGCTGTTCGGCTGGAACTCGCTTGTGAAGGCGCAGTCGCAGTCGGAGTCCTTCTGGCTCGCGTTCATCGTCATGCTCCACGTCGGCAGCGCGCTCGGCCTGCTCGTGTACTTCCGCCGCGACTGGATCAAGATCATCAGCGCGGGCTTCGCCACGCTCGCGAAGCGCCGCATCGAGACGCCAACCGAGCGGCTCGCGTGGCTGATCGTGATCTCCAGCATTCCCGCCGGGATCTTCGGCCTGATCTTCGAGCACCAGTTGCGCACGCTGACCGCGAAGCCCGAGGCCGCGGCGATCTTCCTCATGATCAACGGCCTCGCGCTGTTCGCCGCGGAGCGCTACCGTCGGCGCGCGGAGGTACGCGAACTGGCCCTGCGCGAGGGCGCCAAGCCGGACGGGGCGCGCGAGCTCGACACGCTCGAGTACCGCGAGGCGCTGGTCATCGGCGTCGTGCAGTCGAGCGCGCTGTGCGCCGGCATCAGCCGCGACGGCGTCACGATGGGCGCAGGGCTCGCGAGGGGCCTCGACCACAGCGACGCGGCGCGCTACGCGTTCCTGCTGGCGACGCCCATCATCCTCGCGGCGGGCATCTTCAAGCTCCCCGACCTCCTCGGCCACCTCGGCAACGGCATCCGCGGGCAGGCGGCCGTCGCGTGCGTCGTGGCCGCGGTCACCGCCGTGTTCACCGTCGCTTTCCTCGTGCGCTACTTCAAGACGCGCACGCTCATTCCCTTCGCCGTCTACTGCCTGCTCTTCGGCCTGGCGATGGTGATCTACACGCAGACCTAGCGCCTGGTGGCGCGCCCGCGCCATCATGGGGGGATGCCGATCCGTAACAGAGCCTCGCAGAAGATGTTCGAGACCCGCAGCCACGCCTGGCAGCAGGTCGGCCTGCTGCGCGAGGTGAGCCCGCGCGTCGTCAAGCGCGCGCGCGCCGAGGCGATCATGCTCGTGCTCGCGTTCGCCGGCGTGGTGCTGCTCTACCGCCACCGCGTCGATCTGCTCGGTGCCGCCGGCACCGGCAGGCTGTCCTCCAAAGAACTGCCCTCCGAACTCGACGCGCCCGTGCGGGCGGCGACCGTGATCGCGCTGTTGATCCTCGGCTGGGCGATCGCGCGCGACTTCGGCCGCGGCCTCGGTCCGGCGCTGTTTCGCCGGCTGGATCCCGGGACCGCGGGGACCGTCGGCTTCCTGATCCGCCTCGCTACCGTCGCGCTCGCGCTGCTCGTCGCGCTCAGCGTCGCGGGAGTCGACCCCGCGACGCTCGCCGTGGGGGGCGCCTTCACCGCGCTGATCTTCGGCCTTGCCGGTCAGCAGACGCTCGGCAACGTCATCGCCGGCACCGTCCTGCTGAGCGCGCGGCCCTTCCGCGTCGGCGATCGCGTGCGCTTCCAAGGCGGCGGGATCGCGGGCCAGATCGAAGGGACCGTGAGCTCCCTTGGCCTGCTGTACACGACGCTTGCGCGCGGGGACGGCGAGATCATGGTGCCCAACAGCGTGGTGCTCAACATCGCGGTGATGCCCCTGCGCGAGCCCGATGCGATCAATCTGCGCGCCAAGCTGCGCTCGGGCATGGCGCCGCGCGAGCTGCAGGAGCTCATCGAACGCGAGCTGCCGCTGCGCCTGCGCGAAGCGCCGCGCATAACGCTCGAGGCGCTCGACGGCGACGAGGTGATCGTGCAGATCTCCGCGCGCCCGCTCGTGGACTCCGATGGCGCTCAGCTCGCGAGTGACATGCTGCGCGTCGTCTCGGCCGAGACAGCCTCCGCCGCCGACAGCGCTCAGGGCGAGCCGGCCTCCTCGGCGGATGGCGCTCCCTCCGAGCCGGCGCCCGCCGACGCGCGCACGAGGTAGCGCAGGAACAGCTGCGACTCGCTCTCGAGCACGCTCGCGAGCTCCATCTCCGCCGGCGCCGGCAGCTCGTATCCGGCGACGATCCGCAGCGTGCGCCGTTCGGGGTCGTCTCCGCCCGCGAGCAACGGCGCCAATGTCAGGTACAGCTCGCCGACCAGCCCAGCGCGCAGAAGGTCGTGATTGAGGTGCGGCCCCCCCTCGCACAGGACGGTCCGGACCGAGAAACGCTCGTGGAGCTCCACGAGCGCGACCGTGAGGTCGCATTCGTCTCCGCGCCCGGCGCGCACGTACTCGACGCGCGCGGCAACCTCCTGGATATCCCGCCTGGACGGGGTCATGACCACGACGTGCGATTCGGGCTCGGCGAGCAGCGGGAGGTCGGCGGGCAGGTCGAGGCTCGCCGAGACGATGCACGCGAGCGGCTCCGCGGATAGCCCGCGCTCGACGCGCGCGCGCCGCTGCGCCGGGTCGCGAATCAGGCGCCCGTAGCGCTCGTCGCGGACCGTCCCCGCGCCGACGAGCACGGCGTCGACGACCCCGCGCAGCGCGTGGAACAGCGCGTGATCGGCGCGGTTGCCGATCGCGCCCGAGTGCCCGCGGATGCTCGCGCGCCCGTCGGCGGTGCTCGCCATGTTCAGGACCAGGAGCGGCCGTCCCGCGTCGCTTGCCGCCACCGATCCCAGCCGGAGCGCGTCGACGAACCGTTGCGGGTCGGTGTCCGGCCCCGGCGGCAGCAGTTGGCGCAGCGCCGGCGCGGTCCCCGGGGACGCGTGCCGGCCGTCGCGGTTCGAATCGGCGCTCATCGCGCGCAAGCGTAGTCGCGCCGCCTGTCGCAGACGCTTCGAATACGCCCTTCGCTACCGCGTTTGCATCACTCCGGCGTGGCCCGGCGCGAAACATCTCGACAACACTCGCGCCAACGGACCTGCTAGTTTCGTTGCTGTCTGGCCGGCTCAGGACCGGCGAAAAGTAGTGCAGGCGCTCGCAGGTGAGGCTCTCAAATAGCACCCTCCGCGCAGCAGCACGCACATACCGTGGAGGAGTACCCACATATGCCTACCGGCACCGTAAAGTGGTTCAGCGACGACAAGGGGTTTGGTTTCATCACCCCTGACGACGGCGACAAGGACCTATTCGTTCACCACACCGGGATCAACGGCGAGGGTTATCGCTCGCTGCAGGAGGGCGCCAAAGTGTCCTACGATCCCGAGCAGGGGGAGAAGGGCCCCAAGGCCGTCAACGTCACGACCATCTGAGCGCTGTCAGCGCCTTTAATCTTTGAGGGCCCGCTTCGGCGGGCCCTCCGCATGTCAACAGACGCGAGCACAATCCCCCTGCGCGAGCGCGCGCTCGCGCCCGTGCGTGCACGGCGGATCGTCCGCGTGCGCTCCGGCGAGCGCTCGAGCGTACGCGCGAGCCCGTGGCCAGGCCGCGTAGCGCTCGTCACGATCGCTTGCGCGTGCGCGCTGATCGTCGTGATGGCCGCCGACCGCCCGAGCCTGCTCGTCGCGACCAGCCACTCGAACTTCTTCCCGCGCTGGATGGCGGGCCCGCTCGGCGGGCTGGTCCCGGGCCTGACGCGCAACTCGACGGCGCTCAAGTACCTGTTCAGCAGCTCGCTCGTCGTCTCCTATGCCGCCTACCTGCTCGTGCTCGCCCACGCGCCGCGCCTGTCCGCGCGCTGGGTCATCGGCGCGATCGCCGCTGTGCACGTCGTCTTCCTGCTCTCGCCGCCGCTTGCGCTGACGGACATCTTCAACTACATCAACTACGGGCGCATGGAGGTGCTGCACAACCTCAACCCGTACACGACGATCCCCGTCTCGGGGCCGCACAACGACCCGAGCTACTCGCTGAGCAACTGGCACGAGCTGCTGAGCCCGTACGGCCCGCTGTTCACGCTCCTGACCTTCGTCGTCGTCCCGCTCGGCGTAGCGGGCTCGTTCTGGTCGCTGAAAGTGCTGCTCGTGTGCGCGAGCCTGACGATGCTCCACCTGATCTGGAAAACGGCCCGCCTGCTCGGGCGCGACCCTGTCGCGGCCGTGGCGCTCGTCGGACTCAACCCGATCGTGCTCGTGTGGGGGCTCGGCGCGGACCACAACGACTTTCTCCTGATGCTGCTGATCGTGCTCGCGGTCTACCTGCTCGTGCGGACGCGCGTACGGGCGAGCCCCGCGGCGAGCGACGTGGACGGTGCGGATCCCGCCGCACGGCTGCTCGCCGACGCCTCCGCGCGCACCGACGGCACGCCGCCCGCCGCCCGCGACTGGCGGGCGCTCTTGCTCCCGCTGAGCCGTCCCGAGGTCGGCGCGGGCGCGGCGCTCGTGTGCGCCGCGTCGATCAAGGCGTCCGGCGCGGTGATCATCCCCGTCGTGCTCGCGGGTCTCCTGCGCACGCGCCGCACGCTCGTGCAGGTGCTCATCGGGATGGCGGCGGCCGTCGCCGTGGTGGGCGTCGCGAGTCTGATCGCTTTCGGGGTGCACGTGCCCGACCTCAGCACCCAGGGCAGCCTCGTCACGAACCTCAGCATCCCCAACCTGACCGGCCTCGCCGTCGGTGCCGGCGGCGAGACGAGCGCGCTGCACGCGATCTTCACGGCCGGCCTGCTCGCGGTGATCGCGACGTGCTGCGTGCAGGCCTGGCGCACGCGCTCCTCGATCGCGGCCTCTGGCTGGGCCACGGTCGCGCTGCTCTTCTCGCTCGGATGGGCGCTGCCCTGGTACGTCCTGTGGGTGCTCCCGCTCGCCGCGCTGTCCGGGTCGCGCAGGCTGCGCGCGGCCGCGCTCGTGCTCGGCGCGTACCTCATCATCGCGTGGGCGCCCGCGTCCGGGCAGCTCTGGAACGCGATCGGCTTTCACCCCGAGAGGACCAGCCTCGGCGCGCTGCACCAGCGCCTCGTGCGCGAGCTCCTCTACTGACGCCGGTCGTCCTCGGTATCGACGTCAGTCGCCCTCCGGCGCGCGCCGCTCGCGCTTCCGCTGCGCGTCGCGGCGCTTTTGGAGCAGGCGCCGCTCCTGCGCAGCCGCCGTGGGCCGCGTCGCGCGCCTGCGCTTGGGCACGGCGAGCGCGCGCCGCAGGCGCTCGGCGAGACGCTCGAGGGCGAGATCGCGGTTGCGCGCTTGCGAGCGCGCGTCCTGTGAGACCGCCGCCACGCGCGGGCCCGCGCGCTCGAGCAGGCGCGCGCGTTGCGCGTCGGTGAGCGCGCGCGAGGCGTGGACGTCGAAGCTCGCCTCGACGCGCGAGGCGGTCACGTTCGCGTGCTGGCCGCCGGGGCCCGACGAGCGGCTCGCGCGCACCGCGATCTCCGCGAGCGGGATCGCGAGCTCGTCGTTGATGCGAAGACCGTCGTCGATCAGCTCTCGCGCAGGTCGTGCAGCGCGCGCACGCGCTCCTCCTCGCCGGGCGGGAGGCGCCCGTCGCGCCCTACGTAGCCGCCGCTGCCCCCGACGATCAAGAGCACCGCGTCGCCGTCGCCGGTGTTCCGGAACGTGCGCACCGTCGCCGCGTCCACGCGCGCGAACGCGCCCTCGGCGAGCGTCTCTCGGCCGCCGTCGCCGAACTCCATCTCGATCGTCCCGCGGTGCACGAAGTACAGCTCCTCCTGCTGCTCGTGGTAGTGGTTGCCCGTCTCGATCCCCTGCGGGAGCACGATGGCATTGACGCCGAACGCCGTCACGCCGAGGCCGCGGCGAACCTTGCGAAAGCCCGGCCCGTCGCCGAGGTCGTCGAGGTGGCCGACCGCCCATCCCTCGCCCGTCTGCACTGCCGGGTATTCAGCTGCGCTCATGGTCGTTCCTCCTAGTGGTTCGCAACGTATCCGTCCTGCGGCGATATCTCGCGGCCCTCGTCGACCCACCGCGCGAGGCCGCCGCGCATCGAGTACGCCTCGTAGCCCGAAGTGCGAAACGCCGCCGCCGCCATCGCCGAGCGGCTGCCCACGCGACAGTAGAACACGACCGGTCGCTCGCTCGCGACCTCTCCCGCGCGCTCGGAGAGCTCGACGAGCTCGATGTGGCGGCTGCCGTCGATGTGGCCCGCCTCGCGCTCGTACGCCTCGCGCACGTCGATCAGCGCCACCTCGCGCCCGTCCGCGAGCCACGCAGCGACCTCGCCCGGGTCCACCTCCAGCTCGCGATCGTCGCTCATCAGTCACCGAGCCTAGCGGCGGATCACTACGATTTGCCGCGTGCAGGTCGTGAGCGACGTATACGCGATCCCACAGGAGCACCTCGACTTGTGCGCGACGATCGCGCAGATCGCACGGGAGAAGATCGCCCCTCGCTCGGCCGAGATCGATGAGCGTGCGGAATACCCGTGGGACATCCGCAGGGTGCTCGCGGACCAGGACATCCTCGGGCTGCCGTTCGGAACCGAGCACGGCGGCACGGGCACGGGCACGCTGATGCTCAATATGGCGGTCGAGGAGATCGCGAAGGTCGACGCCTCGTGCGCGCTCATCCTCATGGTCCAGGAGCTCGGCACGCTCCCGATCCAGCTGTTCGGAACCGACGAGCAGAAGGAGCGCTTCCTCCCGCGCTGCGCGACCGGTGAGCACTCGCCCGCCTTCGCGCTGTCCGAGCCCGAGGCCGGTTCGGACCCCGCCGGGATGAAGACGACCGCCGTCAGGGACGGCGACGAGTGGGTCATCAACGGGACCAAGAACTGGATCTCGAACCTCGGCATCGCCGACTTCTACATAACCTTCGCCGTCACCGACCGCGAGACGCGGCGCACGACCGCGTTCATCGTCGAGGCCGACCGGCCCGGCTTCAGCGTCGGCAAGCTCGAGCACAAGCTCGGGATCCGAGCGTCGCCCACCGGCCAGCCGATCTTCGACGAAGTGCGCGTCCCCGACGCGAACGTGCTCGGCGAGGTGGGCAAGGGGCTCTCCGTGGCCCTCGCCACGCTCGAGCGCACGCGCCTCGGCGCCGCCGCGCAGGCGGTCGGGATCGCGCAGGGGGCCACCGACTATGCCGTCGCGTACGCGCGTGAGCGCCGCCAGTTCGGCCAGCCGATCAACGAGTTCCAGGGGATCCAGTTCAAGCTCGCGGACATGGAAACGCGCACCGCCGCCGCGCGCGAGCTGCTGTACAAGGCGTGCGCGATGGCCGACCGCGGCGAGCCCCAGCGTGCGAAGTACTCCTCGATGGCGAAGGTCTTCTGCTCGGACACCGCCATGGCCGTGACGGTTGACGCGGTGCAGGTGCTCGGGGGCTACGGTTACGTCAAGGAGTACCCGGTCGAGCGCATGATGCGCGACGCCAAGATCACGCAGATCTACGAGGGCACGAACGAGATCCAGCGGCTGGTCATCGGCCGCGCGCTCAAATAGCGGCGATCGCGCGGACCGCCCGTGACGCTTGCGCGGGGCCTTCCCCGCCGTGTAATGATTGGTCTATGCGCAACCCGCGGCCGCCGGCAAGGGCCTCGAGCCACCTTCGGCGCGTGGGCGTCGCCGCGCTCATTTCCATGTCGGCCGGGCTCGTGGTCATCGTCGTCGCCCAGGGCTTCTCGACCATCGGTGCGGTGCGCGCGCTCGAGGACGTCGCGTTCGGCATCCTCGTCGCCGCGTCGCTGACCGCGCTCGTGGCCTTCGTCGCGGTGCGCCTCGCCGGCTGGCGCGACCCCGAGTCCGAGAGCGAGTTCGAGAAGATCGTCCTGCACTCGGAGGCGCTCGCGCGCGAAGGGCTCGCGTACGACCCCGACGAAAGCGAGTTCCTCGAGCTCGACCCGCTCGACGACGACGACTTCGAAGAGCTCGTGCGTGACGCGCTCGACGAACTTCCCGACCTGCTGCGCAACGCGCTCTCGCACGTCGCCGTAGTGATCTCCGACGGCGGACGCCGCGAGCGCGCCTATGGCCTGTACCAGGGCGACGGCACGCGCGGTAACGCCCACGATCGCATCGTCATCTTCCGCGACACGCTGCGGCGCGACTTCGGGCACGATCCCGAGCTGCTGCGCGAGCAGGTCGTGCGCACCGTGCGCCACGAGCTCGCGCACCACGTCGGCTTCGACGAGCTCGGCGTCGGGCGCCTGGACCTGTAGCGCGCGCACTATAGTCCCGCTCCCGAATTCTCAGGAGGAGGCCGAATGCCCGACGCAGTGATCGTCGATGCAATCCGCACGCCCATAGGCCGTGCAGTCAAGGGAGCGCTCCGCGCCGTCCGCGCGGACGACCTCGCGGCGATCCCCCTGCGCGCGCTCATCGAGCGCAACCCCGAGGTCGAGCAGAGCTCGATCTCGGACATCATGATGGGCTGCGGCTTCTGCGAGGGCGAGCAGGGGTACAACGTCGGGCGCGTCGCCGGGCTGCTCGCCGGCATCGACCACCACGTGCCCGCGTGCACCGTCAACCGCTTCTGCGCCTCTTCGCTGCAGACCACGCGCATGGCGTTCCACGCAATCAAGGCCGGTGAGGGCGACACCTACATCGCCGCCGGCGTCGAGGCGGTCTCGCGCGCCGGCGGAGGGACGCCGTTCGAGTTCAACCACGCGGTCGATGGCTCCGAGGGCTCGTCCTACAACGTGTACATCCCGATGGGCATGACCGCCGAGAACGTCGCCGAACGCTGCAGCGTCAGCCGCGAGGCGCAGGATGAGTGGGCCGTCGTCTCCCAGTCCCGAGCCGTCGAGGCCGTCGGCAACGGGCACTTCGACCGCGAGATCGTGCCCGTGACCGTCCCCGCGCACAGCGAGACCGACAAGGACGGCAACGAGATCGACGTGCCCGAGACGGTCGTCACGAAGGACGACGGGCCGCGCCCGGGGACGACGCTGGAGAAGCTCGCTGCGCTGCCTCCTGCCTTCAGGGAGGGCGGCACCGTGACCGCCGGCAACGCCTGCCCGCTCAACGACGGCGCGGCCGCGCTGCTGATCATGTCCGAGGACAAGGCGAGGGAGCTCGGTTGCAAGCCCAAAGCCCGCATCGTCGCCTCCACCGTCGCCGCGATCCGTCCCGAGATCATGGGCCTGGGCCCGATCCCCGCCATTCAGGCGCTCCTCAAGGAGACCTCGATGACGATCGACGACGTCGACGTCGTCGAGATCAACGAGGCTTTCGCTGCGCAGATCGTCCCCTGCATGGAGGAGCTCGGCATCGACGCCGACAAGCTCAACCCGTTCGGGGGGGCGATCGCGCTCGGGCATCCCTTCGGGATGACCGGTGCGCGGATCATGACCACGCTCATCAACGACCTCGAAACGCTCGAGGGGACCTACGGCATCGAGTCGATGTGCGTCGCCGGTGGCATGGGCATGGCGATGCTCGTCGAGCGCATCTGACAGGGACCGCTCGCACTCGCGGCGCGTCGAGTCTCCTCGCTCGCTCTGGGTGCTGCGCGCTCGTACGCGCGCGTGCCCACCGCTCAGCGCGGCGGCATCCGCAGCGCGCCGTCGAGCCTGATCGTCTCGCCGTTGAGCATGCGGTTCTCGACGATGTGGCACGCGAGCGCGGCGTACTCCGAGGGAGCGCCGAGGCGCTGGGGGTAGGGGACGCCCGCGCCGAGCTTCGCGCGCGCCTCCTCGGGGAGGGCGCCAAGCAGGGGCGTGTCGAACAGCCCCGGCGCGATCGTGTTGACGCGGATCCCGTACTGGGAGAGGTCGCGGGCGGCCGGCAGGGTGAGGCCAACCACGCCGCCCTTCGACGCCGAATAGGCGATCTGGCCGACCTGGCCGTCGAACGCGGCGATCGACGCGGTGTTGACGCACACGCCGCGCTCGCCGTCCTGGAGCGGCTCGTTGGAGATCATCGCGAAGGACGCGAAGCGCAGCGCGTTGAACGTGCCGATGAGGTTGATCTGGATGATCGTCTCGAACGGCATCAGCGGGTGCGGGCCCTTCGATCCGGCGACCTTCTGCGCCCAGCCGGTGCCGGCGCAGCAGATCGAGATCCGCAGCCCGCCGTCGGCGGTCGCGGCCTTCTCCACCGCCGCCTGGACCTGGTCCTCGTCGCGCACGTCGCAGCTGACGAACTCGATGCCCAGCTCGGAGCCCAGCGCTGCGCCCTTCTCGGCGTTGACGTCGGCGATCGTGACCGCCGCGCCGCGCTCGTGCAGCGCGCGCGCGGTCGCCTCGCCCAGCCCCGACGCCCCGCCGACGACGAGCGCTCCGCAACCCTCGATCCGCACGCGCTGCAGCGTACACGGGTCGGGCTCAGGCGAGCGCTGAGCTCGCGCCCGCGCGCCGCCGCTCAGGCGGGCGCCGGGGCCGCGCCTGCGCGCCGAGAGAGCGTGAGCGCGAACAGCCCGTCGGGGTCGGTCAGCCAGCGCACGAGCTCGAGGCCCGCCGCGGCGAGGTCGGCGCGCACGCGCTCGGGCGTGAACTTTGCGCTTATCTCCGTGCGCAGCTCCTCGCCTGCCTCGAAGTGCACCGGCAGGTCGAGCTCGCGCACGAGCGTGGTGTGCTCGCGGCGCGCGCGCAGGCGCATCTCGATCCATTCGTGCTCGTGGTCGAACAGCGCGACGTGCTCGAAGTCGTCGGGGTCGAAGTCCGCGTCCAGCTCACGGTTGAGAACGCGCAGCACATTGCGGTTGAACTCCGCCGTCACGCCCTGCGTGTCGTCGTACGCCGCCTCGAGCACCGCGGGGT
>DATBCA010000188.1:0-4544 GCA_036270715.1 Solirubrobacteraceae bacterium | reverse complement strand
TGCCCACGATCGGGCAGGGAGCGTCGGCGGGCACAGCGACGCTCGCCGGCAGCTGCCCGGACGCGCCCGATCCGGCGGCGCTCCCGGACGCGGCGAAGCTGCGCGAAATGAACGCGCCGCTCGCCGCGCTCGGCGTGCGTCCCACGGGCAGCGCGGCGCAGAACAGCTACATCAGCTGGATTCGCAAGCAGCTCGGGACGGTTCCCGGGGCGCAGATCTCCGAAGAACGCTTCACCATCAACCGCTGGTCGCACGGGCCGATGGAACTTCAGCTCGAGGCGGGCGAAACGACGACCCCCGTGCCGGTCGCCGCGCCGGTGCCCTACGCCCAGCCGACGACCTCGGACGGGGTCTCGGGGCCCGTCGTCGAGATTCCCGACAGCGAAGCGATCACCGCGGCGAACGCGGCCGGGCGCATCGTCCTTCGTCCTGCTCCCGCGGGGAGCGTCCCCAACTACGACTTCTTCCTCCCCGTCGTCATCTGGCTCGTGTACGACCCCCAGGCGACGATCGACCCGACGCAGACGTTCTTCGGCGACTTCATCAACTACAACGCGCGCGTCGCCGACCTGCGCGACGCGGCGGCGGCAGGGGCGAAGGCGATTCTGTTCGTGAAGGAACTCCCCGCCAGCCAGCTCACCAACCACTACGAGCCGTACGAGGGCACGCCGTGGAAAGTGCCCGCCGTGTACCTCGGCGCCGACGAAGGCAAGCAGATCGCCGACGCGATCGCCTCGGGCGCGAACGTCAGGGCGCGGCTCGTCCTGCACGCGTCCTACCGGTCCGTCGAAACCCCCACGATTCGCGCACTGATCGGAGGCGAGAGCCGCCAGCGAATCGTCGTCGACAGCCACACCGACGGCACCAACGCGGTCGAGGACAATGGCCCGATCGCGATGGTCGCGATCGCGCGCTACCTCGCGACGCTGCCCAGCGAATGCCGGCCTCGCGACGTGGAATTCGTGTTCCCCACGGCGCACTTCTTCCAGCGCGTCGTCGATCCGAGCAAACGCTACGGCGGCGCGGGCGTGATCGCCACGCAGCTCGACTCCGAATACGAACAGGGCAAGGTCTCGTCGGTGCTCACGCTCGAGCACCTCGGCGCGATCGACTACGAGCAGATGCCTCGCGCAGCCGGCGGTCCGGGCTTCGAACTCCTGCCCAATGGGCTGCGGGCAATCCAGTTCGTCGGCATCACCCCGAGCCCCGCGCTGGTCGGCGCGGTCACGGAAGTCGTCCAGCACTACGGCATGGAAAGGACGATCCTGCTCCAGGGCGCCGACGCCCCCGGCTCGACCGTCCCCTCTCACTGCAACTTCGGCGGCGAGGGCACTCCCTATAACGTGCACCTGCTGCCGACCGTCGGCGAGATCTCAGCCCCGCAGTCGCTGTATGACCCGTCGTTCGGGCTCGAAGGGATCGATTTCAACGTCATGCACGCCGAGCTGCTCGGCTTCACCCAACTGCTGAACAAACTCGGCACGATGAGCCAGGCCGAAGTCGCGGGCGAGATCCCGCTCGAGCGCCAAGAGCGCGCCGCCGGCGGGGCATCGTGCCCCCCCGAGAACTGACGGCAGAGGCCCACCAGGGGTTGCCTCTGCGCCTCCGCGGCTCTACAACGTAGCCATGGCGCGGATCCTGCTCGGCGTGAGCGGCGGCATCGCCGCCTACAAGGCGCTCGAGTTCGTCCGCCTCGCGACCGCCGCCGGGCATTCGCTGCGAGCGATCCAGACGTCCGCCTCGCGACGCTTCATCGGCCCGGCGTCGCTCGCCGCACTGACCGGTGCGCCGGTGCTCGCGAGCGAGTTCGAGCGCGACCCCGCGCGCGGCGCCTACCCGGGCGAGCCGCTCCCTGCGCACGAGCCGCTCAGCCACCTCGAGCTCGCGGCGCGGGCGGAGGTCTACCTGATCGCGCCCGCGTCCGCGAACACGATCGCGAAGCTCGCGCACGGCCACGCCGACAACCTGCTCACGGCGTGCGCGCTCGCGGTCTCGAGCCCGGTGCTCGTCGCGCCCGCGATGAACAACCGCATGTACGAGCACCCGGCGACGCAGGCGAACCTGGGGCTGCTGCGCGAGCGCGGCGTCGAGATCGTCCCTCCCGGGACCGGTCGCCTGGCCTCCGCGGGCGAGGAGGGCATCGGCCGCCTCGCCGAGCCGCAGCAGCTGCTCGAGGCGTGCGAGGCCGCGCTTCCTCGCGCGGGCGCAGGCTCGCGTGCCGGCGAGCACTGGCGCGGCGTGCGAGTGCTGGTCACCGCGGGCGGCACGCGCGAGCCGATCGACGACGTTCGCTTCCTCGGAAACAGCTCCTCGGGGCGCATGGGGCTAGCGCTCGCTCGGGCGGCGCGAGCGCGCGGCGCGCAGGTGACGCTGATCGCCGCGAACGTCTCGCTGCCGATCCCGGACGGCGTCGCGCTCGAGCGCGTGCGCACGGCAGCCGAGCTGAAGGCCGCGTGCGAGCGCGAGTTCCCGGGCTGCGACGTGCTGCTGATGGCGGCGGCGGTCGCCGACTTCAGACCGGTGGTAGCGCACGAGGGCAAGATCAAGAAGGCGGGGCACTCGAAGCTCGCGCTCGAGCTGGAGCGCACCGACGACGTGCTCGGCGCCCTCGCGCGCGAGCGTCGAGACGGCCAGACGCTCGTCGGCTTCGCCGCCGAACACGGAACCGACGCGGTCGCGCTCGCCCGCGAGAAGCTGCTCGCCAAGGGCGTCGACGCGCTCGTCGTGAACGACATCTCGCGCGCGGACATCGGCTTCGACTCCGAGCTCAACGAGGTGAGCATCCTCGTGGCGCGCAACGGCTCGGCGCCCGCCGACAGCGCGGAGCTCGTCCCGCGCGCGAGCAAGGCTGTCGTTGCGGAGGCGATCCTCGACGCCGTCGAGCGCATCCGCGCGGCGCATTCCCCCTAGCGCGCGCCGCGCGCGCGGCCGGGCGTCGCCGGCGCGCGGATAGAATTCCCCCGTGGAAGACAGCGTCTACGACCTCTACCAGCGCGGGATCGAGCTGCTCGAGCGCCGCGACTTCCACGCGGCGATCGTCCCGCTGACGCGCGCGCGCGACCGCGAGCCGGGCAAGACGTCGATCCGCGAGGCGCTCGGGCGCGCGCTGTTTCACGCGCGCCGCTACGAAGGCGCTGCAGCCGAGTTCGGCGCCGTCGCCGAGCACGCGCCGACGAACGACTACGCGCTCTTCTGCCTCGGGCGCTCGATGCAGTTGCTCGGCCGCCACCGCGAGGCCTGTCAGCCGCTCGCGCTGGCCTGCTCGCTTCGCCCCGAGCGCGAGGATTACCGCGTATACCGCGACCGTGCACGGCGCGACGCACGCGCGCGCGCGGCGTAGGCGCGGGCGCAAAACCGCGCCACCGGCGGCGCGCCCGATGCTATTCTCGAAACAGAGCTTTCGCGCTTGGCGTGGAGACGCCGGCGGTAGTACCGAGAGTGGGCGCAGGCCCGCTTTTTTTTGTAAAGGAGCAAGTCGATGACATCACTTCAGGCCGATATCGAGCAGCGGCTCGCCGCGAGCGAGCCCGACGTCGAGGTGCTGCTCGCCGAGGTCCTCGGCGGTCGCACCGTGCGCGTGTTCATCGACCATCCCGACGGCGTCACGCTCGATCTGTGCGAACGTGTCACGCGTCAGCTGGGCGACCTGCGCGAGCGCTACGCGCTCGAGGTTTCGTCTCCCGGCACGCGCCGGCCGCTGACCAAGCCCGCGCACTTCCGGCGCTTCGTCGGCCGCCGCGCGCGCGTGCGCACCCGCCGGCCGATCTCCGATCGCGCGATCGCGCTCGTACGCGCGCGCGAGCGCGGTGCGGGCGACGCGACGAGCTTCACCGGCGAGCTCGTCGGTGCGACCGACAGCGAGGTCACGCTCGCCGCTGACGGCGGCGTGATCGCGATCCCCTACAGCGACATCCGTCGCTCGAACCTGCTCGAGGACTAGCCGTGTCGCGAGAAATCCTCGAGGCGATGCACGCGCTCGCGCGCGAGAAGGGAATCGAGCCCGAGAAGCTGATGGTGGCGCTCGAGGACGCGCTCCTGTCGGCGTACAAGAAGCAGCCGGGCGCGGCCAAGTACGCGCGCGTGGAGATGGATCGCGACACGGCCGACTTCCGCGTGATCGAGCTCATCATTCCCGAGCGCCTGGAGGCTCACCTGATCGTCGAGACGATCGACGAGGGAACGACGATCGATCCCGAGACGGGCGAGATGCGCGAACCGGAGGAACCGGAAATCGACCCGAAGAAGTTCGCCGAATACCGCGATCAGATCGACGAGCGCGACGTCACTCCAGACGACTTCGGGCGCATTGCCGCGCAGACCGCCAAGCAGGTGATCCTGCAGCGTATCCGCGAGGCCGAGCGCGACATGATGTACGAGGAGTACCGCGACCGCGTCGGCGAGCTGATCACCGGCATCGTGCAGCAGTCCGATTCGCGCTACACGCTCGTGCAGCTACGCGAGCGCGTCGAGGCGCTCTTGCCCAAGTCAGAGCAGGTCGACGGCGAGCGCTACGACCACTCGCAGCGCATCAAGGCCGTCATCAA
>DATBCA010000187.1:0-5219 GCA_036270715.1 Solirubrobacteraceae bacterium | reverse complement strand
GCCGCTCGGGTAGTGACCGACCGCGACGATGCTCTGTTCTTTTGTCGCCAGGTTGACGACGTCCGCGCTGTCGGCGGCGTTGAGCGCAACCACGAGGGTCTTCCCGTCGGGCGATACGGCGATCCCCTCTGGGTAAGCGGTGCCGACTCCCTGCACCGGTGGCAGTGAGTTGATGCGGCCGTCGCCGCCGGTCGTTTCGGGAATCACGAGCGGCGTCTGCTCGACGCCCTTGCCGGTCGCGGGTTCGACGCTGAAGACGTGGATCACGTCTCCTTGATCGCCCTGCGTGGGTCCCTCGGTCGGAGAACTCCCCTTCGGGTTTCCGCTCACATAGGCGTGCAGTCCGTCCGGCGCGAACGCAATTCCCCCGTAGCAGCCGGGCAGCGGCAGTGTCTGCACGACCGCGCCGCCGGCCACTTCTACCACGCGCACGTCATCAGAGCCGTGACCGCAGTCGGTCACCCACAGGAAGCGTCCATCCGGCGTCAGCGCGCTCCCGGTCGGGAAGTTGCCGACGACCGTCTGGCGCCCGATCGGGTGAAGCACGCGCCCGTTCGCGGTAATCCCCAGAGAGGGTCCGATCCTTCCGGTTTCGAGGCTTTCGGCAACGGCGACGCCTGCGATCGCCAGAGCGACCAGAACGGAGATCGTGACGACGCGGCTGGTCGCGCGCTTGAGGGGTGACGCCAGCCGCGAACGTGATGCACGCGCGCGTGTGAACCTCTCACTCCTGCCGGAGATCTCGGGTGACGACATGCCTTATCCCCCTCTATGCGGATCGTGGTTGGGGTGCGCGGGCAAGGTTTCACGTTCCGCGCGCCCATGCTGTTACGAGTTAGTTGCCGACCGTGCTATGACGTGAACATTGAGCGAAGTGCCTCAAATGCGGGGACGACCCCGCGCACGCCGATCACCGTGCAACGCCGCGGGGAGGTCGGCGCGCCGGTTCACCGTTTTTAGGTAGCGGGACGCTCAGCGCTTCGCTGGCAGCGCGCGCGCGAAGGCGACGCCGCGCTTGACCCACGGCCCGAGCTGGCGCTTGGTACGCACGCCCGCGTCATCCACCCTCAGCCATCCCTGCATTTCGCGACCGCGCATGACGAACGGGCGCGCGTGCGGCTTTTTCAAGAGCGCATCGGTTTCATCGGGCTCGACACGGAGCATCAGCCCGCCCTGCCCGCTCGCGGCAACGGACATGTTCCCGTTGATCAGGAACGCGAGGCCGCCGAACATCCGCTGTTCGCTGACCCCCTCCTCGCCGGCGATCAGCTCGCGGATGCGGTTGGCCAGGTCCTCGTCGTAGGCCACGGCGCGCATTATCGCGCCGTCTCGCGGCGCTCGAGGGGTGATCGCTCAGGCCACCGACATGCCCGGCGCGACGTCCACCTGAACCATCCGCGGGCCATCCTGCGCGAGCGCCGAGACCAGGGCCTCGCGCAGGGCCTCGCGATCGGACACGCTCGCGGCCGGCACGCCGTAGCTTTCGGCGGTCGCGGCAACATCGAGCGCCGGCAGGTCGAGCCCCGGTGCGCGCTCGACGCCTTCGAGCGTCGCGAACCACTTGAGGATCGCGTACTCGCTGTTGCGCAGCACGAGGAACTTCACGCCGATCGAGTACGCGGCCGCGGTCCACAGGGCGGTGATCGCGTACTGGGCCGAGCCCTCGCCGAGCACGCACACGACCTGGCGCTCGGGCTGCGCGAGCTGGACGCCGAGCGCGGCGCAGATCGCAAACCCGAGACCGCCGCTGGCGCTGAAGTAGTAGGAGCCCGGGCGCGAGAGGCGCAGCTGGTTGCGCAGCGCGGCGGTGCTCGACGGGGACTCGAGCACGATGATCCCGTCGGGCGGGAACAGCTCGGCGAGCGTCGAGTGCACCGCGCTCGGCGACAGAGGCGAGCCCGCGTCCGGCGCCTCGGGCTCGGCGCGCGGCGCCGGCGGATCGCGATCGGCGGGCTGCGCGAGAGCATCGGCGAGCGCGCGCAGCGTCAACGCCACGTCGGCGACGATCGCGTCCCCGACGGGCGCGCGCGCGGCCTCGTCGGGATCGTTGGTGATCGCGACGAGCTCGGCGCCCGCGGGTAGGAACTCGCCCGGGATGTTCGGGTAATACGCGAAGACCGCTGCTCCCGCCACGAGGATCAGGTCGTGCCCCTCGAGGGCTTGCGAGATCGGCGCGACCGCCGGCGGAAGAACGCCCTGGAAGGCCGGGTGGTCCTCGGGAAACCCGATCCGGCCGCCACCGGTCGGGGGAGACGCCCACACCGCCATCCGCTGGCGCTCGACGAGCTCGACCGCCGCGTCCCATCCGCCGCTCGCGTCGATGTCGGGTCCTGCGACGAGCACCGGTCGCGCCGCCGCCGCCAACCGCTTCGCGAGCGCCGCGACCTCGTCGGCCGCGGGCGCGGCGCGGCCGGAGACCGTGCGCGCGATCTGGCTCTCGAAGTCGAGCGGCGCGAGCTGGGCTTTCCAGTCGTCCAGCGGGATCGACACGAACGCGGGCCCCGCGGGCGGCAGCGAGGCGTGGTGGATCGCCTGCGCGAGCGCGAACGGGACGTCCGCCGCGCGCGGGGGCTCGAAGCTCCACTTGACGAACGGCCGCGGCACGTCGACGGCGTCGCGGTTCGTGAGCGTCGCGCCCATCGTCATCATCGACCGCGCCTGCTGGCCCGCGGTCACGAGCAGCGGCGCGCGGTTCGCGCGCGCGTTGAAGATCGCACCGATCGCATTGCCGACGCCCGGCGCGGTGTGAAGGTTGACATGTGCGACCGCGCCGCTCGCCTGGGCGAACCCGTCCGCCATGCCGACCGCAACCATCTCGTGCAGGCCGAGCACATAGCGAAAGTCATCGGGAAAGTCCGCGAGCATCGGCAGCTCGGTCGAGCCGGGGTTACCGAAGATCGTCGTCATCCCGCGCGTGCGCAAAAGGTCGAACGCCGCCTCGCGGACCGTCGTCATCTCGAGCCTCCTCGTGGTCGCGGTGGAAAGCTACATCGCGCTCCCATGTGCGCGTCAGGTCATACGGCGGCAGGAGGGCAGCGCAGGGCGGGGCCGAGGCACGTGCCGGACTACGCTCGTTCGGTGCTCCTCTACGACTCGCGCGTCTCAGGCAACTGCTACAAGGTGCGACTTCTGTTCGCGCACCTCGGCGTTCAGTACGAGCGCCGCGAGGTGGACGTGGTCGATCGCTCGGACCGGCTCGAGCTCCTCGGGGACGTCAACCCCGGCCTGCGCGTGCCCTGTGTCGTGCTCGATGACGGACGCACTCTCGGCGAGTCCGACGCGATCCTCTTCTACTTCGCCTCGGGGACGCCGTACCTGCCCGCTGGGAAGTTCGCGAGCGCGCAGGTGCTGCAGTGGATGTTCTTCGAGCAGTACAGCCACGAGCCGTACATCGCGGTGCTGCGCTTCTGGGCGCTCCATCCGGATGCGGCCGCACCGTCGGCTACCGAGCTCGCCGCGAAGCGCAAGGGCGGGACGGCAGCGCTGGAGGCGCTCGAGCGCCATCTCGCCCCTCGCGAGTTCCTCGTCGCCGACACCTACACGATCGCCGACATTGCCCTGTACGCGTACACGCACGTGGCCGGCGACGCCGGTTTTGATCTCACCGCCTACCCGCACGTTCGCGCGTGGCTCGCGCGCGTCGCCGCGCAACCTGGTCACGTGCCGATCGACGCCTGACCCGAAGCTCGCGCGCGAGTAGTCCTGGACCGGGAAACAGCGCCGCGCACGCGCGCGCGCGGCGCGCCCCCGCGCAAACCGAATCGGCCCGCCTACGGCGCGTTGGTGAAGACGTCGGGGCCGAAGATCGTCGAGATTTTCGCCGCGTCGGCGAGGCGCGGAAGGCCGAAGAACGTCTCCCACGTCGCGAGCGATGAGTAGTGGTTGTATTCGACTTTGCTCACGGTGGCAGGCTTGATGAACGGCGAGATCAGCACGCCTCCGATCCTGCCGCCGCCGGGCCCGGTGATGCCGGGGAATGGCGAGGCAGGGCCGGCTTCCTCGCCGCAGCACGCTTCGGTTTCCGAGTTCCCGGCCTCGTCGAAGACGATCTCCAAGAGGCCGTTCGCTTTGAACGCTTGCGAAGCGGTGATCTTGGGAACCCAAATTTCGAGGAAGGTGTCGATGCTCGCGAGCGCGGTCGCGCCGCCGGTCTCGTTTTTGCACGGCGAGTCGTGCCCGTCGTCGCAGAGGTCGGGCGTGACGAACACGAAGTTGGGCGTTTTCGTCGCCGACTGCAGGTCCGTCGCGAGCCCGGTCTCGCCTTTGAGCGCGCCTTCGGGCATGACCCCCGTGGGCGAGCCGAGCGCGACGACGTGCTTGTCGCAGTACGACTGTTCGTCGATCACGGAGTGGAAGTAGACGAACGGGTCGTGGCGCGTCGCGTATCCGTCGCCCGCGACCGCGGTCTGCGTTTCGTCTTTCGCGCCCACCGCCGGATGCCCGCAGGCGGCGGACTCGCGCGTCTTGATGTTGCCCATGTCCTCCATGTACGCCTTCCAGCTGAGTTTCTGCGCGGTCAGCTGCGTGCCGATGTTGGCGATGTTCGAGGGGTAGACGCAGCCGATGCCTTCCTCGACCCCGTCCGCGCGCGTGGCTGCCCCGGTGAAGTTGTTGAAGGCCATGCAGTCGGACTGGTTTTCCGGGTTGGGCGGCTGCCCGGAAATGAGCGAGACGTAGTTGTCGTTGCTGACGTGTCCGGTCGCGAAGTAGTTTTCGAGCAGAGCACCCTTCCCCGGGAGAGTTTGGGCGAGGTACGGGTCGGCGCTCGGATTGCCGAACGTCGCTTTGTAGCCCTCGTTCTCGAGCATGATCACGAATACGTGGCGCACTTTCGGCGTTTTGAAGGCGGCGGCCGGCGCGACCGCGAAGGCGCCGGCGCAGGCGAGCGAGCACGCGAGCGCGGCCACGAGCGCCGCGAGGGGGGCGCGGCGCGCGGCCCGCGGCGACCGATCAACGATCGTCCAGCGAGCCGCGCGGCGGCGGCGGAGCGTGGGTTGCGAGGAGTGCGTGTGCATGGTTCGAGATGACCCCCTTAGGGCGAAGTGGCCGCACCCGTGGGCGCGGGCGGTTCGACGAGTGTCGGTGGATGCAGTAGCGCGGGTGGCGCTTCGAGGTTGAGAAAGTCCTTGACCGTCTTGCTGCCGTAGGCGGTTCCCGCCATCAGGAAGCGGCGATTGGGGTAGGTCTGGCACGGCGCCGAGCCGAACCAGCCGTTGGCG
>DATBCA010000186.1:0-12263 GCA_036270715.1 Solirubrobacteraceae bacterium | reverse complement strand
GACCTCGTGCCGCGCTACGAGCGCCTGTACAGCGGCCGGGCCTACGTCCCCGAGCGCGAACGCAAGCGCCTTGCGGCGCTGGTGCGCCGCGGCAGGCCGCCGAACCCGTTCAACTTCGGCGATTCGGCGCCGGCGCGCTGGCGCCCACAGATCGCGAAGCCCACCTCGGATCGCGACGCGGCGGACGAGACGCCCGCGCAGCCGCAGATGGCACAGGCGACGCTCTTCTAGGAGTCGGCGACGGCCTTGCGTGCGCCGCGCGCCGTGCCGCGCGCAGCGCTCGGAACCGAGTCGGATGCGCCGCCGCCGGCCGCCCGACCGCCCGGGGACTCGTCGCGAAGACGGCGCGCGGTGGCGAGGAGGGCTTCGATTAGCTGGCTCTCCTTGCCGTCGTACCAGATGAGCGAGAGCACGGCCGGGTGGGCGTCGACGACGGGGATGGCGACGACGTTCGTGAGCGCGCGCAGAGCGTGCGCGGCATTGGAGGCCGGCGTAGCGGCGATTGCTCCGCCTGTCGCGACGACTGCGGCGATCTCGAAGGGGTTTGTAGCGCGATCTTCGGTGACGTGCGGAGCGGGACCGCCACGGTGATCGTCGAAGCGCCAGAAGCCCGCACGCACGGGCTCGAGGCCGGGGTCCGTCCCACAGAACGTCGCGTCGAGCACGTCCGCGAGGGTGAGCTGCTCGTGCCGCGCGAGCGGATGGCTGGCCGCGGCAAGGACGACACGCGGCTCGCTGCGCACCGTCTCGAGGCGGATGTCGGGGTGGGGGGTGGCCGCGAAGCATAGGCCTACGTCGACGTCGGCGATCCACTCCGCAGTCGAGCCGCGCGGGAACGAGAGCTGGCGGTAGGAGAGATGGAATTCGGGATGCTCGGTGGAGAACGCAGTGATCAGCTCGGGCGCGTCGATCATCGGCGAGGTGCCCAGAAATCCGAGCTCGGCGGCGCCGCGAGTGCTGCGCGCGAGCGATTGGCTCATGCGCTCGACGTCGGCGAGCGCATCGAGCACCGCCTGGGCCTTGCCGAGCAGCTCCTCGCCCGCCGGCGTGAGGCTCACGCCGCGCGCGTGGCGCTGCAGGAGCTTCACACCCATCTGCGCCTCGAGCTGCGCGATCGTTCGCGAGAGGGCCGGCTGGGCGAGGTTGAGCTTCTGAGCGGCGCGCGTGATCTGCCCCTCTTCCGCGGCGACGACGAAGTAGCGCAGCTGGCGCAGCCCGAACGTCGTCGAGACCAGTGGCTCGCCTTGGGGCACGGCTATGTGCTGAAACGCCTTCGCGTTTGTCTCATCCCGTTGCGTGACCGGCGGCTATTGCTGACGAAGACCGCCCCTGCCACGCCACCGAAGCAGTCCACATGCTCGTGTTATACCAGCACGTTTTTGAGAATAATGCGGTTTCTAACGGCCGGATCGAACGACCGGGCGCGCAGGCGCGGGGTCAGCGTTTGTCCTTCAAGGCGTCGCCCATCTGCCTCGCGATCTCGCGGCCGCCGAGCAGGCGCACGGTTCGCGCGGTGAGCTCCGGCGAGAGCGCGGAAAGCAGCACGCCGGCACGCTGCGGCACTGAAGCGACGTCGACCTCGCCGCGGTCGCGCTCGATCGCGCGCGCGACGGCGCGGGCCACGTCCTGAGGCGAGCGGGTCCCGGTGCCGACTGGCAGCTTGACCTTGCTGTCGGCGAAGGTGCCGGCGTCGCGGATGAAGCCGGGAAACACGCACGAGACGCCGACGCCCGTGCCGTGGAGGTCCGCGCGCAGACCCGCGGCGAATCCGCGCAGCCCGTACTTCGTAGCGTGATACAGCGAGTCGCCCGGCACGGCCGTCTTGCCGGCGATCGAGGAGATGAACACCAGGTGCCCGCTCCGACGCTCGAGCATGCCGGGCAGCAGCGCACGCGCGAGCACGATCGGCGCGCGCAGGTTCACGTTCAGCGTGCGATCGATTTCCTCGACGGTGAAGCTCTGCAGGAGTCCTGCTGCAGGAATCCCCGCGTTTGCGATGAGGATGTCGGCTTCGCCGACTAGCTGGTCGCTTAGTTGCTCGACCGCGGCGGGATCGCTGAGATCGCAGACGAGCGGACGAGCCCGCTCGAGCTCGCCGGCCAGCTCGCGGAGCGCCTCGTCGCGGCGGCCGACCACCAGCAGCGCCGCCCCGCGGGCGTGAAGGTCGCGCGCGATCTCCATTCCAAGCCCGCCGGATGCACCGGTGAGCGCGACCGTTGAACCCGCGAGCTGCACGACGCGAGAGCCTACGCGAACGCGCGTGCCGCTCATACTGCGCTCGTGAGCAAGCCGTTGATATACGCCCTGTTCGGGCCGACGGGCGTCGGCAAGACGGCCGTCGCGCTCGCGCTCGCCGACCGGCTGCGCGCGCGCGGCGAGGACCCGGTCGCGGTCTCGGCCGACGCGATGCAGATATATGCCGGCCTCGAGCTGCTCACCGGCGCGCCCTCCGAAAGCGAGCGCGCCGCGCTCGAGCACCGCTTGGTGTCGATCGTCGACGTCGCCCAGACGTTTAGCGCGGGCAGGTATGCCGAGCTCGCGCACGCGGAGATCGACTCGCTGCTCGTGGCCGGACGCCGGCCTATCGTGATCGGCGGCACCGGCCTGTACCTGCGCGCCGCGCTCGCGGACCTCGACCTGCTGCCGCCGCCGCGCGAGGGGGTGCGCGAGCACCTGTCAGGCGAGCTCGCAGCCGGCGGCGCCGAGGCGCTCCACGCTCGCCTCGCGCAGGCGGCGCCGCGGGCCGCGGCGGGGGTCGCGCCGACGGACGGGCGGCGCATCGTGCGCGCGCTCGAGGTGCTCGAGTCGGGCGAGCTCGACCGCCGATCAGAGATCAGCCACGAGACCGGCCAGCGAGGTGCCTCGCAGCTGTGGAGCGAGGAGCTGCGCGTGCCGACGCTGCTCGTCGGCCTGACGATGGCGCGCCAGGCGCTGTACGCGCGCATCGACGAGCGCGTCGAGGAGATGCTGCGCGCCGGCGCCGCCGAGCAGGTTCACCGGGCGAGCGCTGCCGGCGCCTCGCAGACGGCGGTCAAGGCGCTGGGGTTCAAAGAGCTGCTCGAGGGCGACGTCGAGGCGATGAAGCGGCACACGCGCCAGTACGCGCGGCGGCAGCTGACGTGGATGCGCAAGCTCGCGCGCATCACGGTGATCGACGTGACCGGTCGCGACACGTCCGATGTCGCGGCCGAGATCCTAGACTGCGCCGGCCGATGAGATTCGAGAAGTGGCAGGCGCTCGGCAACGACTACGTGATCGTCGAGCGCGACGAGTTGCCATTCGAGCTGACCGCGGCGCGCGCGCGGGCGGTGTGCGAGGCCCACACCGGGGTGGGCGCCGACGGCGTGCTCCTGCTCTCGCGCTCGGCCGATGACGCCTACGTGGCCGAGCTTCAGATCTTCAACCCCGACGGCTCGCAGGCCGAGCTATCTGGCAACGGCGCGCGTGAGGCGGCTCTGTATCTGCGCACGCGCGGGTGGACGGACCGCGACGAGTTCTCGATTCTCACCGCCGCCGGCGCGATCCGCCCGGTGATCACGGGCGCGTACAGCGCCCGCGTCGACATGGGCGCAGCGCTCCTGGTCTCGAAGGACTTCCCGTCGGGGTCCCGCGACGGGACCGGCGCGCTCGAGCTCGGCGACGGCACGCGCGTTCGCTTCCAGCACGTGTCACTCGGCAACCCGCAGTGCGCGATCCGCGTCGAGAGCGCGGCCGACCTCGCGTCGCTCGACCTCGGGCGCCTGGGACCGCCGATCGAAGCCCACGCGAGCTTTCCCAATCGCACGAACGTCTCCTGGTACACCGAGCTCGACGCCGGGCCGCCCGCGCGTGTGCGCGCACGGATCTTCGAGCGCGGGGTGGGGGAGACGGCCTCCTCGGGAACCGGCGCGAGCGGCGCCGCGGTCGCGTACCTGCTGCAGTCACCCGAGCGCGAGGCGCTGCTCGCGAACGGCGCGGCGAGCGTGACCGTGGTGCTCGACGGGGGTGAGCTGCTGGTCGAGCTCGACGAGGGCCTGAACGTGCATCTGTCAGGCTGGGCGCAGCCGGTGTTCGCGGGAAGCCTCTCCGAGGCGTTCGTGCGGGCTCTCGCGGAGCTCGGGTAGGTCCCAGGACGGCGCGAGTACACCCACTACGAAGGAGCACGATGAGACCGAGCAAGCGCCTGGAACGCATCCCGCCGTACGCGTTTGCCGAGCTCGAGCGCAAGATCGCCGCCAAGCGCGCGGCGGGCATTGACGTGATCAGCCTCGGGATCGGCGATCCGGACCGCCCGACGCCGCCGCTGATCGTCGAGGCGATGCAGGAGGCGGTCACCGAGCCCGAAACCCACCGCTATCCGACCAACCGCGGGCGCGAGGACTTCCGCGAAGCGGTGTGCGACTTCTACGAGCGTCAGTTCGACGTGAAACTGGACCGCGAGCGCGAGGTCATCCCGGCGATCGGCGCCAAGGAGGCGATCTTCAACCTCAACCTCGCGCTGCTCGACCCCGGCGACTACGCGCTCGCGGCGGATCCGGGTTACCCCGTGTACACGGCCGGGCCATGGCTCGCGGGTGGCGAGCCGGTGCTGATGGCGCTGGAGCCGGATCGCGGCTTCACCCCCGACCTCGAGGCGATCGATGCCGAGGTGAGATCGCGCGCGAAGCTGATGTACCTCAACTACCCCAACAATCCCACCGGGGCGATCGCGCCCGACGGCTTCTTCGAGCGCGTGGTGGAGTTCGCGCGCGAGAACGACATCCTCGTGGTGCACGACAACGCGTACTCGCAGATCACCTTCGACGGCTACCACGCGCCGTCGTTCCTGGCGACGCCCGGCGCGAAGGACGTCGGCATCGAGGTCTTCTCGCTGTCCAAGGGCTACAACATGACGGGCTGGCGTTGCGCCGTCGTGGCCGGCAACGCCGAGACGATCGAGACCTACTGGCGCCTGAAGACGAACATCGACTCCGGCCTGTTCGAGGCGGTACAGCTCGCCGCGATCGCCGCCCTCGAGCCCGAAACCGACGCCGAGGTCGCCTCGATGCACGAGCTGTACCTGCGCCGTCGCGACCTCGTGTGCGACGCGCTGCGCAAGATCGGCGTCAACGTGCACCCGCCGCACGCGACGATCTACGTGTGGGCGCCCGTGCCCGAGGGGTTCTCCTCCTCCGAGGCGTACTGCGAGCACGTGCTCGAGCAGGCTGCGGTCGTGCTGTCGCCCGGCTCGATCTACGGACCCGCGGGGGAGGGCTGGTTTCGCATCTCGTTGACGACCCCCGACGAGCGCCTGCTCGAGGCGGTCAAGCGGCTGGGATCGCTCTCGCCGTAGACCTCCGCGCATCCGCCCACGCGTCGCCGAGCAGCGCCACCGAACCGGGCGTCGGCCGGCGGGGTGGCCTCTACACTTGAAAGCTGGATGGAAAGGAGCCGTAACGGCCGCAGCGCGCCGACGCAACCGGGTGCGCATGCGCGTCCCGAGCCTCCGGCGCGCGCCAGGCAGCGCGCGCTGTGCGTAGCCGCGATCGCGGAGGATGACGAGCTCGAGGAGCTCTCCGAGTTGTTGCTGACGGCGGGCGCGGCGACCGTCGGGACGGTCGTTCAGCACCGCGAGCACCCGCATCCGAACACGTATCTGGGGGCGGGGAAGGTGCGCGAGCTGCGCGCGATCGCCGATGCGTGCGACGCGAACCTGATCGCGTGCGACGACGAGCTGACCGCGCGGCAGGAGCGCAACCTCGAAGAGATCGTCGGCCTGCCCGTGATCGACCGCACGAGCGTGATCCTCGACATCTTCGCCTCGCACGCTGCGAGCGCGGAGGGCAAGCTGCAGGTCGAGCTCGCGCAGCTCGAGTACAACCTCGCGCGCATGCGCGGTCTGTGGAGTCACCTCGAGCGCCTTGGCGGCGGCATCGGCACGAGGGGCCCGGGCGAGACGCAGATCGAGACGGACCGCCGCCTCGCCCGTGATCGCATCGCGACACTTCGCCGCCGGCTCGAGCACGTGAAGGGCACGCGCGCGATCCAGCGCGCGGAGCGCGAGCGCGCGGCGCTGCCGACGATCGCGCTCGTCGGCTACACCAACGCCGGCAAGTCGACGCTGATGAACGCGCTCACGGGCGCCCAGGTCGAGGTCCGCGACCGCCTGTTCCATACGCTCGACCCGACGACGCGAACGCTGCGCCTGGGCGGGCGCGCGCACCTCGTCACGGACACGGTCGGCTTCATCCGCAAGCTCCCCACCGCGCTCGTCGACGCGTTCGCGGCGACGCTCGAGGAGACGCGCCGCGCGGACGTGCTCGTGCACGTGCTCGACGGCTCCGCACCGGAGGAGCAGACGGAGCTGATGCGCCTCGCGGTCGAGCACACGCTCGAGGAGATCGGCGCGGGCGATCGCCCGATCGTGCTCGCGCTGAACAAGATCGACCTGCTTGACGCGGCCGAGCGGGACGAGCTGCGCCTCGCGCACCCCGAGGCGGTGCTGTTGAGCGCGGCGAGCGGCGACGGAGTGGGCGAGCTGGGCGAGCGGATCGCGTCCGCGCTCGCGCACACGCTGCGCGAGCTCGAGCTGCTCGTACCGTACTCCGACGGCGGGCGCCTCGCCGAGCTGCACGATCTAGCCGGCGAGCTCTCGCGGGTCGACACGCCCGATGGGGTGCGCGTGCGCGCGCTCGTCCCGGCAGCCGCGGCCGAGCGTTTCGCGCGCTTCGAGGTCGCGGCGCAGCGCGCGGGCGTCTAACGGTCGTCGCCGCTGCCGGAGAGCAGCCCGCGACGCTGGCGCGAGAACAGCTTCTCGAGGTTCTCGCGCGCGATGTCCTCGAGCTCGAGTCCCAGCTCGCTGGCTAGCTGGGTGAGGTACCAGAGGACGTCGCCGAGCTCCTTGGACATCGCCGCGCGGCGATCGGCGTCGATCACGCCGTCGTCGTCGCGAATCGCCTTCTTGACGTGCTCGGCCACCTCGCCGGCCTCGCCGGCCAGCCCGAGGGCGGGGTAGGTGAGCCAGGACTCGCGGGGGTACGCGGCGGTGCGTCGCGAGAAGTGCTGATACTCGGAGAACTCCACCCGCTCAATCGTCGCAGCGCCACCGGCGCGAACGCGTAGCGCTCCTCCGAGTTTGCGGCCGGCGGCGTGCCCGTTCGCACACGCCGCTAGACGCCCGCCGCGCGACGCGCGTCGAGGTGCGCGCGCGCCTCGAGCTCGTCGCCGAGCGGCGAGAGCTCCGAGGGATCGATCGCGAGCGCGCGCGCGATCAGCCAATCGGCGAACCACACGTTTTTGGGCAGCAGCGGGCCGTGCAAGTAGGTCCCGAAGACGTTGCCCGCGCGCGCCCCCTCGAGGCCACTTCTTCCGTCGTTCCCCTGCCCGCGGAGCACGCGCCCGAGCGGTTGCTGGCCGTCGCCGAGATACGTGCGCCCGCCGTGGTTCTCAAACCCCGCGAGCACGCCGTCGCCCGCGCGGGCGCCGTCGCCAGTGAATGGCGAGACGTCGATGGCGACGTTCCCGATCAGCCGCGGGCCGTCCTCGCGCACGGTGCGCACGTCGAGCAGCCCGACGCCCGCGATCTCCTCGCCCTCGAGCACGTAGGAGTTCCCGAGCAGCTGGTAGCCGCCGCAAACGCCGACGATCACCGCGTCTCGATCAGCCGCCGCGTGCAGCGCCTGTGCCTTGCGCTCCACGAGGTCCGCGGCGCACAGCCGCTGGTCGCGATCCTGCCCGCCGCCGATGTAGAACAGGTCGTGCGCGTCGGCGTCGAGCCGCTCCCCGAGCCCGGACGCGGTGATCTCGCATCGGATGCCGCGCCACTCGCAGCGGCGCTCGAGCAGGATCAGGTTCCCGCGATCGGCGTAGATGTTCATGAGGTCGGGATACAGCGCGCACACGCGCAGGCGGCGCGCCGTGCTGCCGGCCCTCTCACGCACGAACGATCACCACCTCGCTGCCGACGTGTTCGTCGGTGGCGGGCACGGCACGGGTGGACTCCCTCGTGAAGCCCGCGGCGAGGGCCTCGGCGTGCATCTGCGCGGCGCTCAGCCGCGCGAGCTCGACGCGGTCGCGTTCACGCGCGATCGCGCTCGTCGCGCCGCGCGCGAGCGGGCGCACGCGGCGCTCGCGCTCGATCGTGATCGTCGACTCCTCGACGGCGACGCGCGTGGGCGTGCTGATGAAGCGAAGCCCGTCCACGCACGTGGCCTCGGGCACGGGGCCAACCTGGCCGAGCTCGCAGTCGAACGGCTCGGCATCGGGAAGGATCGCGATCGCGAGCGTGCCGCGCGGGCGCATGTGGGCGCGCGCGCAGCGCAGGAACGCGGCGCGCTGGTCGGCGCCGCCGAACAGCTGCACGGTGTGCATCGGCACGATGCACAGGCCGAAGTCACGCCGCGCGAGCGAGAAGTCGCGCGCATCGGCGAGCGCGCCATCTATCGGCGGCTCGATCGCCTCCGCGCGCAGCGCGTCCAGCAGGCCGGGCTCGCGCTCGAGGGCCGTCACGCGATGCCCGGCTCGGGCGAGCACTCGGGAGACGCGCCCGGTGCCGGCGCCGATGTCGAGCACGGAGCCGCACGCGCGCGCGGCGAGTTCGAGCCAGAGCGCGAGATCGGCCTCGTAGGAGCCGCACTCGAGCTCGTGCCAGACGACCTCGTGGGGCACCTTGGCGGCGCGCGCTACGACCATGCGCTCTCCGCCTCGCCGCGCGCGACGAGTAGCTTCCGCAGCTGCAGCAGGGCGGTGTAGGTGGGCAGCGCATACAGCGGCTCGCGCCCGCCGGGGCGATCGCGCACGGCCGCAGCCAGCGCCGTGGCGAGCGCCGGCTCGACCGCGATCCGCTCCTCGGCGAGGCCCGCGTACTTCAGGCGCACGGCGAGGTCCGCGGCCCGCGTGCCCGAGCACGTGAAACGCCGTACGCGCGGGGCGAGCACCTCGAAATCGGCGTCCCAGATCCACGAGACGTCGCGCCCGTCCGCGATCTCGTCGTTGAGCACCCCCAGCAGGTCGTGCTCGCCGGGCTCGAGCACGAGCGTGCGCAGCACCTCGTTGGCACCGGCGGGATTCTTGACGAGCAGGATGCGCATCTCGCGCTCCTCGCGGTCGCCGCGCGCGAGCGTCACGCGCTCCGCGCGGCCGAAGGCGGCGCGCGCGGCATTCAGGCCGGCGACGATCCGCGCGAGCGGGATCTCCATCGCGGTCGCCAGCGCAGCGGCGGCGAGCGCGTTGTAGACGTTGTAAAGGCCGGGGAGCTGGAGCGCGACGCGCGCCTCGCCGGCGGGAGCCGCGAGCGTGAAGCGCGCGGCGCGCACGCCATCGAGCTCGATCGCACGCGCGGTGACCGACGGCGCGGGGCGCGCCTGCCCGCATGCGGGGCAGTGGTAGTTGCCGAGATGCCCGAGGTAGACCGCGTCGAACCGGTAGGCGGCGCCGCAGCGCCGGCAGTGGCGGGCGTCCGCGGCGTGGGACATGCCGGCGAGCGCCACGGAGTCATCCTCTACCCCGAAGTACAGGCGCCCTGGATGCTCGCGCCCGATGTCCGCGACGAGCGGGTCGTCGGCGTTGAGCACGAGCCGGCGTGCGTGCAAGTCTCCCGACCAGCGCTGCGCGATCGCCTCGAGCTCTCCGTAGCGGTCGAGCTGGTCGCGGGACAGGTTGCCGAGGACGATCGCGCGCGGGCGCAACTGCGCGGCGACGCGGTCGAGCCACAGCTCGTCGACCTCGAACAGCCCGAGCTCGCCCGCGATCGCGCCGCGCTGCCGCGATGCATCGAGCAGCGCGGTCGCTATGCCCCCGTCCATGTTCGCGCCGGCATCGTTGTGCACGAGGCCGATCCCCGCCTCGCGGCAGATCTGCGCGGCCATGCGCGCGGTCGTGGTCTTGCCGTTGGTCGCGGAGATCAGCACGCTGCCCCGTGAAAGTCGCGATCCGAGCACGCCGATCGCGTCCCTCTGCAAGCCGAGCAGCACCTTCCCGGGAACGCTCGTGCCGCCGCCGCGTAGCCGCGAGACGGCGCCGACGGTGCGCGCGAGCGAGAGCTTCATCCCGAGCCCCGCGCTCATGCCTGTCCGTGCTGCGCGAAGGGCGAGTCGCCGACGCTCTGCGGCGGGACGAGCACGGTGATCGCGCCACGCAGCGCGCGCACGCGCAGCGGGAGCTCGCCGATGGGATCGCCGTCGGCGTACATCGTGAACGGGCGCGCGGCCGAGACGCGCACCTCGGCGGCGCGGAAGACGTGCACAGACGGCAGCTCCGCGAGCGTGCCCTTGAACGCGCGCGGCAGGACCTTGGAGACGAAGGCCCACTTGCTGACGTCCTCGAGCACGACGACGTCGAGCAGACCGTCGTCGAGCATCGCGTCGGGAGCCGCGCGCATGCCGCCGCCGTAGGCCCGCGAGTTGGCGCAACCGACGGAATAGGCGCTGAATCTGCGGGCCTCGGCGGGCGGGTCGAGCTCGAGCTCGAAGCGCGCCGGCTTCCACGCAGCGAGCGCGCGCAGCGCGGCGTAGGCGTAGACGAGGTTGCCAAGCCACGAAGGAGCCTCATTGGCGATGCGGTTGGCGTCGCTGTCGAAGCCCGCCGAGGCGATGCCGACGAACGCGCGCCCTGGCTCGGCGCCGTCGGACGAGAGCACGAGGCCGAGATCCATCGCGCGCGGGACGCCTCGCGCGATCGTCTCGCACGCGACGAGCGGATCGAGCGGGATGCCGAGAACGCGAGCGAGGTCATTGCCGCGCCCGCCCGGCAGCACGCCGACAACGGCACCGGGCACATCGCGCAGGGCGTCCGCTACGGCGCCGACCATCCCGTCGCCGCTGAGCACAGCCACCGTCTCGCCCGCGGCGGCAGCCTCGCGAGCGCTGATGCGGGCATGCTCGAGATCACGCGTGTCCTGACGGCGCACGACGAGCCCGTGCCCGCGCAGCGCGTTCTCGACGCCGGGCGCGACGCGCGCGGCCCTGCCGCCGGCGGCGGAAGGATTCACAAGCAGCGCGACGGGAGCGGGCACGAACGCCGGGGCGCGGCTACTGCGCGCGCGCTTTGGCCGCGCGATCGCGTCGCCGGCGGCCGATCGCGGCGACGATCGCGATCGCAGCGATCGCGACGAACAGCCCGAGAAGCAGCGCCGGAGCCAGGCCGAGGCCGCCGAACGGGAGCGAGACGAGCTCGACGATGCCGAGACCGATCGCGAGCAGCACGGCGATCAGCACGACGATGAGGACGATGCCGCGAAGCCGGGCGAGGATCCCCGCGGAGGCGGGGGGCACGAGCAGGCCGATCGCGCGTAGCGCGAGCAGCTGGCGCCCGCTGGGGGGCGCCTGGCCGAGGCGCTCGACGGCGTCCCTGAGGTCACCGGCACGGCGTTCCGCGAGCGCGAGCGAGGCGTCCGCCATGCGCCGCAGCTGCATGCGCTCCTGCGGCCGTGCCGCGGCGATGGCGCGCTGGAAGTAACCGCGTGCCTGCTCGGCGTCGAAGCGCTCCGCGGCGCGCGCCCCAAGGATCGCGAGCGCAGCGGAGCGGTACTTCGTCTCGGCCTCGAGCTCCTCGTCGCTGCGCTGCTCGAGCGCCTGAATCGCCTCGACGCCGCCGCGCTGTTCGATCCTGATCTGTCGCTGCTTGGGTGCCATCGCGCGCCATTCTACGGTCTGCGGCGGGAGCATCCGCTGACTCTCCGAGCGTGAATCCTCGCCAACCGCAGTCGCTATGCTCGCCGAGTGCCAGATCGTGCTCATTCGCGCTGGCGACGCGGCGTCTCGTTCGCGGCGCTCGCGGGCGTTTGGGTCATCTGCGCGTGCGCGCTCGCGCCGGCGGCGCTCGCGGCAGGGGGGCTGAACAACGAACTGGCCGAAAAGGCGCAGCAAGCGGAAGCTGAAACTCCGGTGCCGACCGCGACGACGAACACGTCGTCAACCAGCGAATCCGGCGGCTCGAACACAAAAACACTGCTGATCGTCGGGGCGGCGGCAGCCGCGCTGCTCGGCGCGATCGCGTTTGTGATCGTGCGCGACGCGCGCAGGGTCGCGCCCGTGGCCGACACGCAGCTGGGCGATGCAGCCGTGGCGCGCCGTTCGGCGATGCAACTTCGCCGGCGACGCGCGAAGGCGAAGGCTGCACGACAGCAGCGGAAACGCAACCGCTAACCGCGCAGCGGCGTCAGCTACCTGTGGGCGCTCGCGGTGAGCGCGCCGAGGCGGGGATGCGCGTGCGCACGCGAGCGGGAGCTGGAGCCGAGTCGCCGCCGTGTGGCCCGCGCCGCGGGCGGCGTGGGTGGCTGCCGAACGGGATCGGGCCGTGCGGGCGCG
>DATBCA010000185.1:0-5246 GCA_036270715.1 Solirubrobacteraceae bacterium | reverse complement strand
GTGGGCGGTGGGCCCGCGATCCTCGTTCGCGTACGCGACGCGCATCCGTTCGTGCAGCTCCTCCCACAGCACATCACTCAGCGAGTGCGCTGTGTTCGCAGCACGCTCGAGGCGGACACCGCCGACTGGTCCGCGAAGATCCTCGCGGACCGAGCTGACGCCGATGTCGACCTGCCGGGCTGTCACCGCCAACCTCTCGTGTCCCGAGCCGGAGCCTATCGCCGGGCACGGCGGCATCGCGACGGCGCGCGCGGATTTCCCCCGCACGATGCGGAGACCGTGTTTAGCAGCCCTGACGGGCTGTGCGGGTCGGCGAATGTGTGACGAGTGCCGCCGTCTGCGCCCGCTGCGCCGACGCTACAGCGAGCGCAGGAACTCGAGCAGCGGCCCGTTGACCTGATCCGGGTGCGTGAGGTTCGCCGCGTGCGGCGCGCCCTGCACGCGCACGAGCGCGCGGCAGTCGGCGAGGCCGCTGCAGAGCGCCTCCGCGAGCTCCATCGCGATCGACGCGTCGGCCGTGCCGTGGAAGACGATCGCGGGACACGCGATCTCGCCGAGGCGGTCGGTGACGTCGTCGCGTCCGAGCAGGGTGTCGCCGGGCTCCTTCATCGCGCGCTCGCGATCGAGCTCGCGCCACTTCGCGATCCACTTCGCGTTCAGCTCCGCGTCGCCGAGGATCAGGTTCGCGATCGCATTCGCGAGTTCGTCCACCGGCCCCACCTGCAGCCACGTCTGTTGCATCTGGCGGTACTGCGGCAGGCGCTCGGCGTCCTCCGCGCCCGACTGCGTGTCGATGAGGACGAGAGCGCGCACGCGCTGCGGCGCGAGGAGCGCCGCGCGCAGCGACAGGAAGCCGCCCTGCGACATCCCGCCCACGACCGCGCGATCGATGCCCAGGTGCTCGAGCAGCCCGAGGCAGTCGCGCGCGGAGTCCCAATACGTGAACGGCTTGCCGTCGAACTCCGTCTCGCCGAACCCGCGCTCGTCCCACGTGATCACGCGGTACTCGCCTCGCAGCGCGTCGACCTGCGGTTCGAACATCGTGCGGTCCATCAGGAAGCCGTGCGCGAGGATCACCGGCGGACCGTCTCCGCCGGAGTCGTCGTAGCGAATGCGCTGTCCGTTTACGTCTGCGTAGCTCATGAGTGCGAAAGCTCGTGTGCGCGCGCGATATTAGCTTTGCCGAACGCGTCGAGCTGCGCGGCGAAGTCCGGGACCGGGTCGGGGAGCAGCGGACCGTGCGCGAGCACGCTCGAGAGCACGCGCTCGCGCGACTCCTCCGCGAGGGCGCGCACGCGAGAGGAGTCGACGCCCACGAGCTCGCCGTCGCGCTTGACCACGGTTCCCTCCACGAGCACGTGCCGCACGTCGCCGGGATTCGCGTGAAAGACGATCGAGCCGGCAGCCTCGCCTCGCGGCGTCATGTTCGGCGAGGCGCCGCCCACGACGATCACGTCCGCGCGCTTGCCCGGTGTGAGGCTCCCCGTTCGCGACCCCAGCCCGAGCGCCTCCGCGCCGTTGGTCGTGGCCCACGCGATCACATCGCGAGCCCTCAGGGCGAGCCTCTCAGGCATTTCACCTGCGGCGTTCACGGGATCGTTTTCCATGCAGCGCTGGAAAGCGGTGATCAGGCGCATCTGCGCGAACATGTCGCCGGAGTTCAGCGAGATCACGTCGCAGCTCAGCGTCGGCTTCATGCCACGGCGGACGCACTGCTCGACGACCGGGTGGCCCATGCCCATGTTGAGCTCCGTCTCCGGGCTCATCGACACCTTCGCGCCGGCGTCCGCGAGCAGGTCGAACTCGCCGTCGTCGAGGCAGTTGCAGTGCACGTGCACCTGCTCGGAGTCGAGCAGGCCGTGCATCGCGAGCTCGCGCACGCCTCCCGTGATCGAGCCGCCCCACGTGCAGCCCGTGTGCGTGACGACGAGCGCGTCGAGCTCGCGCGCGGACTCGATCTCCGCTTTCGTGAGCTCGAAGGGGAGCAGCCCGACCTCGGTGAGCGCGATGCCCATCGTCACGAGCGCGTCGTCGGAGCTCAGGAGCTCGCGCCGGATGCGGCGCGCGTCCTCGATCCGCTCGACGTGCTCGCCGAAGCCCGCCTGCTCGCTCGGCGCGGGGAAGTAGCCGTAGCCGAACACCGCGCGGATGCCCGCCTCGCGCAGGCCCTCGAGCGCCGCGTCCGCGTGCCAGGGGCTGTTCATGCAGTGGGAGAAGTCGAGGATCGTCGTCACGCCCGCGTTCAGCGCCTCGAGCGCCCCGACGTAGTTGCCCGCGAAGACATCCTCGGGGGCGTAGCGCGGCGAGATCGTCTGGCGGATGCCGCGGAAGTACTCCATCAGCGACCAGTCCGCGCAGATCGCCCGCAGCGCCGTCTGCCACGTGTGGCGGTGCGTGTCGACGAAGCCCGGCATCACCACGTCGCCGCTCGCGTCGATGACCGCCGCGTCGGCGTCGATGTTCGCCGCGACCTGCGCGATGCGTCCGTCCTCGACGAGCACGTCGCCGCGCTCGAGCTCGCCGATCGCAGGGTCCATGGTGAGGACGTATCCGCCCTTGATGAGCAGCTTGTCGGTCACGTTTCGATTTCTCCCGCCGGACGCCGGCGCGACCTCTCCCGCGCCAGCCTAATGTGCCGACGTCGCGAGCGTCGCCGAGCGATGATCTTGCGAATGTTTATCGCGCTTGGCGACGTATACGCGCAGATCCAGCGCCGCGAGGAGGTCAGGGAGCTGATGCGCGCGACGCAGGCGAGCGCGCGCGAGCAGGTGGGCTGCGAGTACTACGAGTTCGCGGAGACGCTCGACGACCCCGGGCACTTCGTGCTCGTGCAGCGCTGGCGCGACGAGGCCGCGCTCGCGGAGCACTACCGCTCGCGCGCGTTCGCCGATTACCAGGCGCGGATCGCGCCGCTGCTCGTGCGCACGTCCGAGCTGAGCCTCTTCGAGGCGCAGACTGGCGCGCGGCTGGTGAGCTCGGACGCGATCGAGATCGCACAGGACGAGTAGGTCCGCGGGCGGGTGCAGACTGCCCGTGTGCACCGCGTGCCCGGCGAGGAAGACAGGCCGCTCAGTAGCGATCCCGAGGTTCTGCGGCTTACGCTCGCGGATCTCCAGTGCGAGAACCAGCGCTTGCGCGCCGCCCGCGCGTCGGTCACGAGCCAGCTCGGTCCGTTACCGATCTCCACGGCGATCGTCGCCGGGCTGATCGGCGGCTTCACGGCGACCGGCAGCGCGCATCTCAACCACACGCTCGTCGCCCTCGCGGCGGTCCCGTTTGCGCTGATGGTCGCGGTCAGCATCGCGTACGGGGCCATCAGGCCGTACCGCAAGCTTCGCGACAGCGCCGAACGCGCGCTCCGCCCGAGCGCCCGCGCGACACTCGAGGAGTACTACCGCGACGCGATCAGAATCGAGGAAGCGGTGCGTGGCAGCTCGCTCGACGCGGACGGGCGCACCGTCGGAACGCTTCGGCCGGTCTGGCCGTGGCGCGCCGAAACGCTCCAGGAAGCATTCGACGCCGAGTGGCAGGGGCTGTTCATCACCAAGGTCCTGTTCGTCATCGCAATCGCGCTGCTCGTAGGCGCGCGCATCGTGTAGCGAGCGGCTGCCCCCCGAGGCTACGGCGCGGGCGCCCACGTCTTCTGGCGTGCCGACGAGATCGGCCGCCGACAGGTCGATATGGGCTCATGTACGCTCGCGCCGAGATGAGACCCCAGGTAATCCTCCTGCCGGGTGGCGTGATGCCGGCCGAGCTCGCCTACGGCGCGCTGATCGAGGCCTTGGGCGACGAAGTCGAAGCGGTTGCAAAGGACCTCGAGGTTTACGCAGGCCTCCAGCCGCCAGCCGACTACACCCTCGATTACGAGATCGACGGCGTGCTCAGATCGGCGCGCGACGCCGCGTTTGATCGCTTCCACCTAGTCGGCTACTCGGGCGGCGGCGCATCGAGCTTGGCCTTCGCCGCGCGCTGTCCCGAGCGTCTGCTGAGTCTCTCGTTGATCGAGCCGGCCTGGCTGGGGAACGAGGGTCTCAGCCCGGAGGAGCGGGCGGTGCGAGAAGAGTTCGAACGGATCGCGGCGCTGGGACCCGAGGAGATGATGCCCGCGTTCGTGGCGATCCAGCTCGCTCCCGGAGTGGCGCCGCCGCCGCCACCCCCCGGCCCGCCGCCGCCGTGGATGGCAGCACGTCCGGCCGGGTTGCGCGCCTTCTTGACGGCATTCGATTCCTCAACGCTCGATCTCGCGCGCCTACGCGCGTTCGAGCGGCCGGTCTATTTCGCGATCGGCGCGCTCAGCAACCCGGACTACTACGGCCGCATGGCCGAGCGAGCGCGCCAGATCTTTTCGGATTTCACGCTCGAGGTCTTCACCGAGCGCCACCATTTCGATCCGCCCCACCGGACTGAGCCCGAGCGCACTGCGCGTGCGCTGCGGGCTCACTGGGCGCGAGCCGATGGTCGAGCGCTTGCCCCGAGACCGGGCTGATCTCCGCCGCGTTGTACACCGCGCGCCTCGCGTACTCCCGGCCGAGGCAGCGTGATGATGGCGGGATCGTGGGCGCAGCCCGCGTGGGACGACTCGCAAGCGTCGCCGACGCTGAGTCTCGCGTTTACACTGCGGGCATGTGCGTGATGTGCGCGATGGCCGCGGCGACTGGCGCGACGGGCGCACGCACTTGGATGCAGAACAGCCACGCGACGTGGCTCACGCCGCGCCGCTTGAAAGTCGCGACGATCGGCGTCATGGGCACTGCGCTAGCCGTCTCCACCATCGGCCTCAGCGGCTCCACACCGAGTCCACATAACGCGGCGCCTCACGGGGCGGCGAGCAAAGCGCCCGCCGCGGTGACGCGCAGCCGCTAATCGAGGTCGGCGAGCGCGCGCTCGCGATCCCAGTAGCGCGCTGTCGACACCTCCCTGAACCCGGTCTCTCGCCGCCTGATAGTTTCGGAGCACATCAGCCGAACAAAGGGGAGCCATGAGTGAGGAGAACGTCGAGATCGCCAAGGATGTCTACGGAGCGTTCGCGCGCGGCGATGTGCCCGCAGTGCTCGGCGCGTTCGCCGACGACATCGAATGGTACGAGGCCGAGGGCATGCCATACGGGGGTCTGCACCACGGCGGCGAGGCCGTCGCGCAGAAGGTCTTTGGCCCGATCACCGAGGACGTCGATGGCTTCGTGGTTGTACCCGAGGAGTTCATCGCATCCGGTGGAAGCGTCGCCGTGGTCGTGCGCTATACGGGGA
>DATBCA010000184.1:0-7698 GCA_036270715.1 Solirubrobacteraceae bacterium | reverse complement strand
GGTCAGCTGGAACTTGCCGGGCGACTTGTTGCCGGCCGCCATCTCGCGCTCGCCCTGGAGCACGTGGATCTCGACCGAGGGCTGGTTGTCCTCGGCGGTCGAGAACACCTCGGCCTTGCGCGTCGGGATCGTCGTGTTGCGTTCGATCAGCTTCGTCATCACGCCGCCCTTCGTCTCGATGCCGAGGGTCAGCGGCGTGACGTCGAGCAGGAGCACGTCCTTGACGTCGCCCGCGAGCACGCCCGCCTGGATCGCGGCGCCGACGGCGACGACCTCATCGGGGTTCACGCCGCGGTGCGGCTCCTTGCTGGTGAGCTCTTTGACCTTTTCCTGGACGGCGGGCATGCGCGTCATGCCGCCGACGAGCACGACGTGCTCGATCTCCTTGACGCCCTTGTCTTTGGCGTCGTCGATCGCCTGGCGCACAGGGGCGACAACGCGGTCGAGCAGGTCGCTCGTCAGTTCTGAGAGCTTCGCGCGGGTGAGGCGCGTGTCGAGGTGCTTAGGGCCGGAGGAGTCGGCGGTGATGAACGGCAGGTTGATCTGCGTCTCCTGCGTCGTCGACAGCTCGATCTTGGCCTTTTCGGCGGCCTCGAACAGACGCTGCAGCGCCATCGGGTCGGCACTCAGATCGATGCCTTGCGACTTCTTGAATTCAGCTACGAGCCAGTCGACGATCGCCTTGTCGAAGTTGTCTCCGCCGAGGTGGTTGTCGCCGGCGGTCGACTTGACCTCGAACACGCCGTCGCCGATCTCGAGCACGGACACGTCGAACGTCCCGCCGCCGAGGTCGAAGACGAGGATCGTCTGGTCTGACTCCTTGTCGAGCCCGTATGCGAGCGAGGCTGCCGTGGGCTCATTGATGATGCGCTTGACGTCGAGGCCCGCGATCTTGCCCGCGTCCTTCGTCGCCTGACGCTGGTCGTCGTTGAAGTACGCGGGGACGGTGATCACGGCCGAGTCGACCGACTCGCCGAGGTAGGCTTCGGCGTCCGACTTGAGCTTCTGGAGGATCATCGCCGAGATCTCCGGCGGTGAGTACTGCTGACCGCCCGCTTCAACGCGCGCGTCGCCGTTGGGGCCGGCGACGACCTTGTACGGGACGATCGCCTCCTCCTCGCGCACTTCGCCCTCCTTGCGGCCCATGAAGCGCTTGATCGAAAAGACTGTGTTCTGCGGGTTGGTCACCGCCTGTCGCTTGGCGACGGTGCCGACGAGTCGCTCGCCGGAGGCGGTGAAGGCGACGACTGACGGGGTCGTGCGCCCGCCCTCGGCGTTCTCGATGACGGTCGGCTCGCCGCCCTCGAGCACCGCCATGCACGAGTTCGTCGTGCCGAGGTCGATGCCTATGGTCTTGGCCATGGGGGGTTGCTCCTTCTAAGTGAGGCCTTTACAAATCTGAGTCTCAGTGTAGTAGATTTGTTGATGACGTCAAGGACTGTCGCGCGCTGACTCGTGCGCTATTTGCGGAGAGAAGCTGGCCGGTCCATCCTGAAATCGGTCGGTCGCGCTGTCGGGGTCGCGCTGTCGGGACCGCGTAGATCGAGCGCTCGACGTCCACGTTCGCGCCCGCCGCGCGGCCGCCGCGGCGCGGGCTGGCGATCTGTCCAAATTTCACGCGCGAACGCGGTCGCGCGGCGATACCTTGTCCGGGATGGATGTCGCACCGATCGTCTCGAAGCTGGCGCCCGGCGCGCCGGTCAAGCCTCGGCTGCGCGGGGTCTTCCACCAGTACGCGTTCCTCGTCTCGCTCGGGTGCGGCGCGGGTCTCGTCGCCGCCGCGTCCTCCGGGCGCCCACGCTTGGCCGCGAGCGTCTACGCGCTCGCCGTCTCCGCGCTGCTCGGCACGAGCGCGCTGTATCACCGCGTGAACTGGCGCCCCGCGGCGCGACGCTGGATGCGGCGCCTGGACCATTCGATGATCTTCGTGCTCATCGCCGGCACGTACACGCCCGTCGCCCTGCTCGCGCTGCACGGGACGCTCGCCAACGTCATCCTCGTCGTGCTCTGGGCGGGCGCGGCCGGCGGCGTGATCTTCAAGCTCGCCTGGATCGACGCCCCGAAGCCGCTGCTCGCGGGCGTGTACGTCGGGCTCGGGCTCGTCTGCGCCGCCGTCTTCGGCGAGCTGCCCGCCGCGATCGGCTGGCTCGCCGTCGCCGGCCTCGTCACGGGCGGCGTGCTCTACATCGCCGGCGCCGTCGTCTACGCCAGCCAGCGCCCCAACCCATGGCCGAAGGTCTTCGGCTACCACGAGATCTTCCACGTGCTCGTCATCGCCGCCGCCTCGCTTCACTACGCCGTCATCGCGTTCGCGGTGCTCCCCCGCGGCTGACGCCTCTCGATCTCGTAGAGCAGCATCGTCTCGCCGTACGCGACGCGCGCTCCCGCGGGCCGCAGTCCCGCCTTCTCGAGCACGCGCACGGACGCATGATTGCCGGGCTTGACGACCGCGATCACCCGCTCGAGCGCCAGCGCGCCGAACGCCGCGCCGAGCGTCGCCGCGACGGCCTCCGTCGCCAGTCCCCGACCCCACACCTCGGGAAGGAGCTCGTAGCCGACCTCTACCTCGGGGCCGCGCATTTCGAGCAGCTGCAGGCCGCAGTCGCCGAGGAAGCGCCCGCTCGCGCGCTCCTCGACCGCCCACCACGAGAAGCCGTGCGCCGCTTGGCTCTCGATCTGTTCGCCCAGCTCCTGCGCGACGTCCTCGCGCGTGTGCTCGCCGATCCACTCCATCACGCGGGGGTCCATCCACACGCGGCACAGATCCTCGAGGTCGTCCTGCGTGAGCGCGCGCAGGAGCAGGCGCGGCGTCAGCAGCGGAAGCGGCGAGGCGGGCATCTCAGGCGAACAGCGCACGGCTCGGGCACATGCGCGCGAGCGCACAACGCGCGCACTCCGGCATGCGCGCGTGGCACGTGCGCCGGCCGTGGCGCAGCAGGTTCACGTGCAGCTCCAGCTCCTCGCCCGGCGGCGTCAGCGCGAGCATCTCGTCGTGGAGCTCGTGGAAGGGCGCGCCCGGGCGCAGCAGGTGCAGGCGCATGCCAACGCGCGAGACGTGCGTGTCGACCGGCACCTCGCGCAGGCCGTAGCTGAAGAGCAGCACGCACGCCGCCGTCTTGCGGCCGACTCCGGGCAGCGCGCACAGGTACTCGCGCGCTTGCGCGAGCGGCGCGCGCGGGAGCCAGTCGAGCGAGAGCTGATGCGGTGGATCCCTCGGGTCGTCTGAGATCGCGCGCAGGATCGCCTGGATGCGCGCGGACTTCACCTTCGAGATCCCGCCCGGGCGGATCGCCTCCTCGACCTCCGCGAGCGGCGCGTCGCGCACCGCCTCCCACGTCGGGAAGCGATCGCGAAGGCGCAGGTACGCGACGTCGCGGTTGCGGTCGTTCGTCGACTGCGAGAGCACCGTCAGGATCAGCTCCGCGATCGGGTGGCCGTGCGGCGCCATCAGCGGGATGCCGTACACCTCGCGCAGGCGTTCGCGCACGCGCACCACGCGCCGGCGCGACGGCGGGCGCCAGTGCGGCGCGGGCATCGCGATGGGCGCGTGCATCGCAAGCACCGTATCCGCGTATATCCTCGCCGCGTGCCCGAGCCGCGCGAGCACACCGCCGAGATCGACGGCATCCCCGTCTTCTGGCGAAGCGCCGACGCGAGCGCGGCCGCCGTGCCGCTGTATCTGCACGGTGTGCCGACCAGCTCCGACGACTGGCTTCCGTTCCTCAGCGCCGGCGGCGGCATCGCGCCCGACCTCCCCGGCTTCGGCCGCTCGGGAAAGCCCGCCACGCGCCACTACGACATCGCCGAGTACGACGCCTTCCTCGAGCGCTTCCTCGACCATGTCGAAGTCGAGCGCGTGAGCCTCGTCGTGCACGACTGGGGCGGCGTCGGGCTCGTGTTCGCGCAGCGCTGCCCCGATCGCGTCGAGCGGCTCGTCGTCATCAACTGCGTGCCCCTCCTGCCCGGCTACCGCTGGCACCGCACCGCGAAAATCTGGCGCACGCCCGTCCTCGGCGAGCTCTTCCAGGGCACCGTCAACGCGACCACCCTGCGCCTCGTCTCGCGCGAGTCCAACGCAACGCCCGGGCCCATGCCGCAGGAGTGGCAGCGCAGCGTCCTCGAGCACTTCGACCACGGCACCCAGCGCGCAATCCTGCGCCTGTACCGCTCGTCTCCCCCGGACGTCCTCGCGCGCGCGGGCGCGAACCTCGCAAAGCTCGACGTGCCCGCGCTCGTCGTGTGGGGCAACCGCGATCCCTACATCCCCGCCCGCTTCGGCGCCGCCTACGCTGCCGCTCTCCCCCACGGCGAGCTCGTCGCGCTCGACGACGCCGGCCACTGGCCCTGGCTCGACCGTCCGGACCTGATCGAGCGCGTCACCAGCTTCGTCGCCGGGGGATGAGCGCGCTCGCGCGGCCGATCAAAGATCGGCCAGCACGCGGCGCCTGGGTCCTCACCGCCGCGTTCGCCGTCGCGTACCTCATCGCCGCCCCCGCCAGCGCCGATCTCGCCGCGGCCGCGTACCGCGCCGAACTCTTCTCCCGCGCCGGCTTCACGCTGTGGGACAACGCGTGGTACGGCGGCCACCACCTGCTCGCCTACTCACTGCTCGCGCCCGCGCTCAGCGCCGCGCTCGGCGTGCAACTGCTAGCCGCGCTCTCCGTGACCGCCGCCGCCGCGCTCTTCGCGCGGCTCGTCGAGCACCGCTTTCCCGCGCCCGCCGCCGCGATCGGCGCCGCCTGGTTCGCGGTCGGCGCCGGCGTCAACCTGTTCGCCAACCGCGTCCCCTTCGACCTCGGCTTTGCCATCGGGCTCGCCGCGCTCGCGCTCGCAGCGCCCGCGCGTGCAGTGCGCGTGCGCTCGCCGCGCGGCGCCGCCGCGCTCGCGCTAGCCGCGCTGTGCGCGCTCGCGAGCCCCGTCGCCGGCGCGTTCCTCGCGCTCGCCGCGCTCACCTGGGCGCTCACCTCTCCGCGCGCGCGCCGTTCGATCGCCCCCGCGCTGATCGTCGCCGCGCTCGTCCCGATCGCGCTGCTCGACGCCGCCTTCCCCGAAGGCGGCACGCAGCCGTTCGCCGGCTCCGCGTTCTACCCGGTGCTCGCCGGCGTGCTCGTGCTCGCCGTCCTGTTCCCCGCCGATCGGAGATCGGCCAGCGAGCGCACGCTTCGCGCCGGCGCGCTGCTCTACGCCGCCGCGCTCATCGGCGCGTTCCTCATCCCCTCCGCCGTCGGCGGCAACGCCGACCGCCTCGGCGCGCTCGCCGCCGGCCCGCTCGCCGCCTGCGCGCTGTTGCCGGGCCGATCGAAGATCGGCCAGCACGCGTCGCGCCCGCGCCGGCTCGTGCTCGCCGTGCTCATGCCCGCGCTCGCCTACTGGCAGGTCAACGCCGCCGTCGCCGACTTCGCCTCCGGCGCACGCGATGCCGCCGAGCACGCCTCCTACTACGCCCCGCTCCTGCGCGAGCTGCGCTCGCTCGGCGTCGGCTTCGGCGCGCGCCCCGCGCGCATCGAGGTCGTCGCCACGCGCAACCACGCCGAGGCGCGCTTCGTCGGCCGGCGCGTGATGCTCGCGCGCGGCTGGGAGCGCCAGCTCGACCGCGGGCGCAACGCCCTGTTCTATGAAGAATCGCGCCCGCTCACCGCCGCGCGCTACCGCGCGTGGCTCGACGCGAACGCCGTCTCCTTCGTCGCGCTGCCCGACGCCACGCTCGACTACTCCGCGCGGGCCGAGGGCGCGCTCGTGCGCGCGAGCGCCGCCGCCGCCGGCCTGTCCGAGATCTGGAGCTCCGCGCACTGGCGGCTGTACGCCGTGCGCGATCCCACCCCGCTCGCGCAGCCGCCCGCCGTGCTGCAGAGCGCTGGCAGCGACTCTTTCGTACTGTCCGTGCCGCGCGCGGGCGCGTACGACGTGCGCATCCGCTACACGCCGTACTGGGCGCTCGCGTCCGCGCACGGCTGCGTCTCCGAAGCCGCCGGCGGCTTCACCCGCGCGACCAGCACAGCAGCCGGCAGGCTGCTCGTCATCATCGACTTCTCGCTCGGTCGCGTCTTCGACCACGGGCCTCGCTGCCGCTGATCGTCCGGACGCTCCGTCGTTTAGGCTTACTCGCCGATGCTCGCCCGCGCTCGCCGCCTCGAGGCGCGAGTCCTCCCGCACGGTTGGATCGACGTCTTCCGCCAGCTCGCGCTGTTCTTGGGCGCGTACTTCGCGTACGCCCTCGTGCGCGGGCTCGTCGAGGGGCGCGCGAACGCCGCCTTCGCGCACGCGCGCGAGCTCGTTCACATCGAGCGCTCGCTGCACATGTTCGTCGAGCCGAGCGTCCAGGCGTGGGCCTCGGGCAGCCACTTCTTGATGGTCGTCTCGAGCTGGTTGTACGTGAACGCGCAGGGCCCCATCACGATCACCGCGCTGCTCGTCCTCTACCTGCGCCACAACTCGAGCTTCTACTTCGTCCGCAACATGCTCATGATCGCGATGGCGATCGCGCTCGTCGCCTACCTCGTGTTTCCCACGGCACCGCCGCGCTTCCTCCCGGAGCAGGGATTCATCGACACCGTCGACAACGTCGCGCACGTCAACGTCTCGGGCTCGAGCGCGTCGATCAGTACGCTCGTCAACATCTACGCCGCCGTTCCCTCGATGCACGTCGCGTTCGCGCTCATGATCGGCTGGCCGCTCGCGCGCCTCGCGCGCAGCTCCGTCGCGAGGGTCGCGTGGATCGTCTATCCGCTCATCATGACCTTCGTCATCGTCGTCACCGCCAACCACTTCATCGCCGACGCGTTACTCGGAGCGCTGACCGCCGGCATCTCCGCGTACGCCGCGCGCTGGCTCGCCCGTGCGCGACCCGCCGTCTGGCGTTTCGAGAGCGTGCGCCCGCGCGTGCACGCCGGCGTCTTAGGCGCGGACTGACCTCGATGGCGCCACGAGGACACGCCCCTCCGCGGCGGCGCCCGCGCGCGAGCGCCCGCGCCGCAGCGCGCCGCGCGCGCGCCCCCATCGGCTACGGCGAACGCCGCGAGCTCGTCCGCGACCGCCTCATCGAGTCCCGCCTCACGCCCAACGCCATCTCGCTCACCGGCCTCGTGCTCAACGTCGTCGCCGCCGTCCTCGTCTGGGAGAAGCTCTTCTTCCTCGGCGGCGTCGCCTTCATCGTCGGATCGATCATGGACACCCTCGACGGCCGCTACTCGCGCATGTCTGGCAAGGGCACCCCGTTCGGCGCCTTCCTCGACTCGACGCTCGACCGCATCGAGGAGGGCATCGTGCTCACCGCCGTCGCCGGCTACTTTGCCCTACGCGGCGACCGTGTCGCCGCCGCCGCCGTCGTCGTCGCCGTGCTCGCCTCGCTCATGGTCAGCTACACCCGCGCCCGCGCCGAGGCGCTCGGCGTCGAGTGCAAGGTCGGCATCGCCACCCGCCCCGTCCGCGTCGTCATCCTCTCCATCGGCCTCGTCTTCGCCAAAGGCGCCTCGCTCGGCCACTTCGGGCTGCTCCGGCCCGCCGTCTTCGTGCTCGCCGGTCTCTCCGTGCTCACCGTCGCGCAGCGCGTCTGGCACGTGCGCTCCCAGCTGTCGCTCGCAGCCTGACCCGCGCGTACGCGCGCGAGCCGGCCGGACCGTTGCTCTGCGGGGGTGCTGCGCGCGCGCGTACGCGCGCGCGCGCACGACAGTTGCTGTGCGGGAGTGCTGGGTGCGCCCG
>DATBCA010000183.1:0-3937 GCA_036270715.1 Solirubrobacteraceae bacterium | reverse complement strand
CCAGCAGCTCGGGATCTGAGCGAATCGGCCAAGCGTTCGCTCGGCGCTGCAACCGCCCGAGCGCCAATACGCACGCGTGTAAGCGCGATTATTTGGACGATCGTCCAATTGAAAAACGCGCATCCGCCGCGATCATGTGCGCATGAAGACAAAGCACCTGCACCTCAGCGGAGTCTCTTCGCATCGGCTCATCCTCCTGCCCGAGCAGCGCGATGACGACCGATCGGAGATCGGTCAGCGCGCGAGCCGCCCGCGCATCCGCCGCTACCGGCTCGGCGTCCTCACGGGCGCGGCCCCCGCGGACGCCTCGTCGCGCAAGCCCGCGGTCGCGCCGCCGACGCTCGCGCGCACGCTTCGGGCCTGAGTCGCGCGCGTTCGCGCGAGGGCGGCGTTCGCGTGCGCCGTCGCGCGCGAGATAGCCTCGCCGAGAGGTCGTTTTAGGGCTACGCTGTTGGTATGAACGAAGCGAATTCACGCCCCATCGGCCGCACGATTCTCGCGGGCCTGATCCTCTTGGTAGCGGTTTGGGTCCTGCTGAAAATCGTGATCGGCATCGTCGCGGCGCTGTTCGTCCCGATCGTCGCGATCTTCGCGATCGTCGCGGTCGTTTGGGCGTACCGCGTCCTGTTCTAGCTGCCGTCGCCGGCGATGGCGTACGTCATCATCGCCGTTTGCTTTGGCGTCTCCGGCGGGATCGTCGGGCGAACCAAGGGCAACTCGTTCTGGCTGTGGTTCCTCATCTCCGGCGCGGTCCCGTTCCTCGGGCTGTTCGCGGCACTCGCGTACCGCAACGACGGCGAAGAGCTTCGCCGGCGCTGCCCGAGGTGCGGGCGCGTGACGAAGATCTACGACGCGATCTGCATGCGCTGCGGGACCGAGCTCGACTACCCCGAGCAGCCGCTCGCGTCCGAATTGCCCCAGCGCTAGAGGGCTTCGGCTGAGCCCGCGACTTCGGCTGCCCTAACGCGACTTTGGCTGCCCTAAGCGGCCTCGTCGCCTACGCTGGTCGTCCATGAGCACGCAGTCCAACGCCGCGCGCGGCGGCCCCGAGTCGCCGGTCGCGCGGGTGATCCACCGCTGGGGTTTCGCGGACGAACGCGACTTCCTGTTGCGCGTCGTGCAGCCGGGGCTCGTAGGCCTGATCGACGGCACGATCTCATCGCTCGCGCCGATCTTCGCCGCGGCCATCACCTCGAGCTCGCACACCGCGTTCATCGTCGGCCTCGGCGTCGCGCTCGGCGCGGGCGTGAGCATGGGGTGGTCGGAGGCCGGCTCGGATACGGGCGAAGAGACGGGGCGCGGATCCGCTGTCGTGCGCGGGTCGATCACCGGCGGCATGACGGTCCTCGGGAGCATCTTCCACACGCTGCCGTTCCTCATCTCGAACCTGAAACAGGCGCTGATCATCGCGGGCATCGTGGTCGCGATCGAGCTGTTCACGATCGCCTGGATCCGGTACCGCTTCCTGCACATCCCGATGCGCAGCTCGCTGGTGTTCGTCACCGTCGGCGGGGTCATCAGCCTCGCGATCGGCGTCGGTCTCGGCGCCTCCGGATAGGGCAAAAAACCCGCTGGTACACTGGCTTTTTCGCCGCCCGTAAAGGAGTTGCAGACAGATATGCGCGCCGTCGATGCCGTGATGGAATGCCTCAAGGCCGAGGGCGTGGACGTCGTCTTCGGCCTCCCCGGCGGCGCGAACCTGCCGACGTACGACGCGTTCGTCGGCGGCGGGATCCGCCACATCCTCGTGCGCCACGAGGCCGGCGGCGGGCACGCCGCGGAGGGCTACGCGAAGGCCACCGGCAAAGTCGGCGTCGCGTTCGCCACGAGCGGCCCCGGCGCGACGAACCTCGTGACGCCGATCTGCGACGCGATGATGGACTCGGTGCCCATCGTCCTGATCACGGGCCAGGTGCGCACCGAACTGCTCGGCACCGACGGGTTCCAGGAGGCGGACACGATCGGCATAACTATGCCGGTCGTCAAGCACTCGTTCATGATCCAGGACCCGCAGGACATCCCGCGCGCGATCCACGAGGCCTTTCACGTCGCGCGCACCGGCCGGCCGGGGCCGGTGCTCGTCGACATCCCGCAGGATCTCTCGCGCGCGGAGATCGAGTACGAGCCGGTGACCGACGTGCGGTTGCCCGGCTACCAGCCGCGGACCGAGGGCAATCAGAAGCAGATCCGCCAGGCGGCGAAGGCGCTCGCGGCGGCGCAGCGCCCGGTGGTCTACGCGGGCGGCGGCGTCGTGAACGCGAACGCGTCGGAGGAGCTCGTCGAGTTCGTGCGCAGCGACCGCTTCCCGATCACGTGCACGCTCATGGGCCTCGGCGCGTATCCCGCGCCCAACGCCCAGTGGCTGGGAATGCTCGGCATGCACGGCACGCGCGCGGCCAACTACGCGATGGACGAGGCCGACCTCATCTGCGCGGTCGGCGCGCGTTTCGACGACCGCATCACGGGCAAGCTCTCGGAGTTCGCGCCGCGCGCGAAGTTCATCCACATCGACGTCGACCCCGCCGAGATCTCGAAGAACGTGCCCGCGCACATCCCGATCGTCGGCGACGCCAAGAACGTGCTCGCAAAGCTCGTGATCGAGTACCGCGCGATCGGCGCCGACCCCTCGCGCCTGGAGGGCTGGTGGTCGCGCATCCACGGCTGGCAGGAGAAGCACCCGCTCTCCTACGAGGACTCGACCGACAGCGAGATCAAGCCGCAGTACATGGTCAAGGCGCTGTACGAGGCGACGGGCGGCGACGCGATCATCACCAGCGACGTGGGCCAGCACCAGATGTGGGCGGCGCAGTACTACGACTTCCCCGGGCCGCGGCGCTGGATCAACTCCGGCGGCCTCGGCACGATGGGCTTCGGCCTGCCTGCCGCGATGGGGGCGGCGGTCGGCCGCCCCGACAAGCTCGTCTGCTGCATCGCCGGCGACGGCTCCGTGCAGATGAACATGCAGGAGCTCGCCACGTGCGCCCAGAACGAGATCCCGATCAAGGTGTTCATCATGAACAACGGCTACCTCGGCATGGTCCGCCAGTGGCAGGAGCTCTTCTGGGACGGCCGCTACAGCCACGTCGAGATGGGCCAGTACCCCGACTACGTCAAGCTCGCCGAGGCCTACGGCGCGACGGGCATGCGCTTCGAGGACAAGCACACGCTCGTCGAGGACATGAAGCGGGCGATCGCGACCGAGGGCCCGGTGCTCGTCGACGTGCGCGTCACCCGCGAGGAGAACACGTACCCGATGATCCCCGCCGGCCAGCCCGCGCGCGAGATGGTGGGCTGATCCCGATGGGCGAACCCGGCACGAAGGAACCGCTCAGCCTTCAGGAGCTCGAGGCGGCCGCGAATCTGCGCACGGGCCGCAAGCACGTGCTGTCGATCCTCGTCGAAAACAAGGCGGGCGTGCTGACGCGCATCGCGGGACTGTTCGCGCGGCGCGGTTTCAACATCGACACGCTCAGCGTCGGCCCGACCGACGACGCGCAGATCTCGCGCATCACGCTCACGGTCGACGGCGCGCTCCATCCGATCGACCAGGTGACAAAGCAGCTGCACAAGCTCGTGAACGTGCTCAAGATCCGCGATCTCGAGCCCAGCGACACCGTCGCGCGCGAGCTCGCGCTGTTCAAGGTCTCGGCCGACGGCGGGCAGCGCGGCGAGCTGATGCAGATCGCGGAGATCTTCCGCGGCAAGGTCGTCGACGTGACCAAGCGCGCGGTCATCATCGAGATCACCGGAACGACCGAAAAGATCGCCGCGTTCGAGAGCATGGTGCGTCCCTTCGGCCTGATCGAGATGATGCGCACCGGCGAGATCGCGATCTCGCGCGGGCGCACCGAGACGTAGGCCGCGAGTCACACGCTCACCCGCGGGGTAGCTCCATAGAATGCGACCGGTGCTCGACACCGGCACGGGCGCACCGTTC
>DATBCA010000182.1:0-1706 GCA_036270715.1 Solirubrobacteraceae bacterium | reverse complement strand
CTTCGATCCGTGCCGCGCAGTCGGTGTGGGCACTGCTCGAGCGCGACGTCGAGGAGCGCACGGTCGAGCGCCTCGCCGGCGCGCTGCACAGCGGCGCGTGGGACGCGGTCCACGGTCACCTGCGCGAGCGCGAGAGCTTCGACGGATCGCTGCGCCTCGTGATCTCCGAGCGCCAGTGGCGCTAGAGTCCGTAGTGCGGAACGGAGCGCGAGGTGAGCCATTCCGGGACATCAGGAGCGGTCGCCCCGCCGGGCGAGGGCGGGGGTGTTTCGGCCGCGCCCGCGCAGGCGCGTCGTGTGGGCCTCAAGCGCCTGTCGATGGCGGCGGCGACGGCCCTCGTCACCGCACAGATCTGGACCGGCGCACCCCTGTTCGCGCTCTGGGTCGGATCCCAGTTCGTGGGACAGCGCGCGCTCAGCATGGGTGCGGTGTGCATCGTCGTGGTCGTGCTCGCGATCCTCGAGTTCGCGCTCGCGCTGCTGCTGACGTGGCTCAGCAACACCTACGACGACATCTCCGGCCGGCCGCGCACGGAACGACGTGCGCGCTGGCTGCGCAGCATGCGCGCCGAGGACGAGGGTTACGTGAGCCAGCGCGTCGGCATCACCCCGCTCGAGCGGATCGTGATGCTCAACGTGTACATCGCCGTGCTCCTGCTCGCGGTCTGGTACGTGTTCTTCGCCGGCGCGCCCTCGCCGACCATCTGCCCGACTGGCGGCGTCTGCTGAGGCGAGCCGCGCTGCGCGCCACGCGGACTCGCTGCTGAGGCCTCACCTGACGATCGTGAAATGCAGCGTGACCGGCGCGGAGGCCACGCCGACTGTATTCGTCGCGACGATCACGAGCGCGTAGCGGCCGCGCGCGAGCCTGCTCGCCGGCGAGATCCGGCCCTGGAAGGCGACGGTGTTGGCGCCCGCATGCGCGGCGAAGGACAGCTGGCCCACCGTCACCGTGCGCGTGCATCGCCTGCGCCGCGCGTTGTGACGCGTCCGCGGGACACATTCGCGCCCCGCCGTTCGTCCTTCGCGCGGCTGGGTGAAGGTGAACGTGACCCTCGCCTGCACGTTGAGCGCGAAGGAGATCGTCGTGCCGACTGGCGGCCTGCGCCGGGCGTGCTTGCGGCTGATTCGCGCAAGCGCGCTGCTCGCGCGCCAGCTCGCAGCCGATTGGCGGGCGGCTGTGATCACGGGCGTCGGAGGCGCGGTGACGACGATCGGGGCGCTCGTTGCAACCGAGCTCACGAGCAAGGGCAGCGGGTAGGTCGCGGTGACCGAGCACGCGAGCTTGTGCCCGATGTCGGCGACCGTCGGGGTGTACGTCTGGCCCGATGCGATTGGCGCGCCTTCGAGGAGCCAGTGGTAGCCGTCGAAGCCGAGCAGGCTCGGCTGAGGCTGTAGCGAGTCCCACGTGGACCACGCGACCGTGCATGTCTGCGCGCTCCCCTGCTGACCTCCGCCGGCGATTGCCGGAGCGGACAGAAGCGCTTCCGCGGCGCCCGCGCCGAGCCGGCCGATCCGCCCGGCTTCGGACTCGGCGAACCACACGTTGCCGTCCGCGCCGGGCACGATGCCCGCGGGCGCGCTGCGCGCGGTAGGCAGTTCAAACTCCGTGATCGAGCCGCTCGGAGTGATGCGACCGATCTTGTTCGCTTCCGCCTCCGTGAACCACACGTTGCAGTCGCTGCCAGGGGTGATCCATTCGGGACC
>DATBCA010000181.1:0-3584 GCA_036270715.1 Solirubrobacteraceae bacterium | reverse complement strand
CTGCGCCGCCAGACGGCCAACCTCGACATCGGCGGCGGCGGCGTGATCATCCGCACGGCCGCGCACGGCGCCAAGCGCGAGGACTTCGAACGCGAGCTGAAGTACCTGCACAAGCTCCACGAGGTGCTCGTCAAACGCGTCGCCGAGACGACCGCGCCCGATCTCGTCTTCCAGGAGGCGGACCTGTCGGTGCGCGTCGTGCGCGACGTCTTCTCCGAGCACTTCGAGCGCGCGATCGTCGATGACGAGCAGCAGCACCACCGCCTCGTCTCCTTCTTCGCGCGCACCGCGCCCGAGCTGGTCGAGCGGGTCGAGCTGTGGCAGGACGAGCGGCCGCTGTTCGAGGCCTACGGCGTCGACGACGCGATCTCCGGCGTGCTCTCGCGCCGAGTCGATCTGCCGAGCGGCGGCTACCTGATGATCGACTACGCCGAGGCGCTGACGGTGATCGACGTCAACTCGGGCTCGTTCGTCGGGCGCGGAAAGGGTGCGGGTCTCGAGGAAACGATCACGAAGACGAACCTCGAGGCCGCGGAGGAGGTCGTCAACCAGCTGCGCCTGCGCGACATCGGCGGGATCATCGTCATCGACTTCATCGACATGGCGCGCGCGCGCAACCGCGACGCGGTGATGAAGACGCTGCGACGGACGCTCGACGAGGACCGCACGAAGACGTTCACCGCCGAGATCTCCAAGCTCGGGCTGGTGGAGATGACGCGCCAGAACGTCACCGAGGGCGTGCGCGAGATCATGAGCCGGCCCTGCCCCACGTGCGACGGCGACGGTGTGATCCGCTCCGAGGAGACGATCGCGATCGAATTCGAGCGGCGCCTGCGTGACGTCGCCGCCGAGAACCCCGACGCGGAGGCTTTTCTCGTGCAGATCAACCCGCGCGTCACCGGCGAATTCACCCGCAACTCCTCGCGCGTGCTGCACGCGCTCGAGGAGGGCACCGGCAAGTCGTTCCTATTCGAAGGATCCGAAGGCCTGGAGCTGGATCACTTCGCGATCACCTTCCAGGGCACTCGCGCCGAGGTCGAGGACCGCGCGCTTCCCTTCCGCCAGGGCGACGAGGTGCTCGTCGAGATCGTCGAGCCGCACATGTACGCGGTCGACGACGCGGTCGCGAAAATCGACGGCTACATCATCTCGATCTCGGGCGGTGCGCCGTACGTCGGCGAGAAGCGGATGGTGCGCATCGAAGAGGTCGGGCGTACGGCCGCGAGCGCGCTGCTGCTGGACGAGTCGGGCGAGGTCATCCCGCCGCCGGCTCCGCGTCCGGCGCCCTCGAACGGTGCCTCGCGCTCTCGCCGCACGCGCTCACGCGCGGGTGCGGGCACGCGCGGCGACGGCGGCCCCTCGCAGGCGAAGCCCGCCGCCGCGATCGCAGCCGCGCAGGCCGGCGCGCCGGACGAGGACGTGCAGGCCGACGCGAGCGAGGCCGCGCCCGCGGGCGACGAGAACGGCGATGGCCTACAATCCAAACCTCGGCGTCGTGGCCGCAGAGGCGGGCGGCGCCGTTCGGCTGCAAAGGCGGCGGCGACGCCCGAGTAGCCTCCCCGCCGCGAGGTCTCGTTGCTCGCGCGGGCGATCGCCCGCCGCTGAGCGGGAATCCCTGAGCCAGAGAAGAGCGATGTACGCGATAGTCAAGAGCGGCGGTAAGCAGTACCGCGTCGAGCAGGGTCAGCGCCTGCTCGTCGAGCGCCTTGCCGTGCAGGAGGGCAACGACATCGCGCTCGAACCGGTCCTCTACCGCTCGGATGAGGTCGTCTTCGACAAGGCCGGCCTCGGCGAGGTGACCGTAACGGCGAAGGTCGTCGCGCATGTCCGCGGAGAGAAGCTGCGCGTATTCAAGTTCAAGCCCAAGCGCGGCTACAAGCGCCGCACGGGTCACCGCCAGGATCTCACGCAGATAGAGGTGACGGGGATCGCCCGCGGCAAAGCCAAAGCAGCGGCCAAACCCGCCGCGGCCGAACCGGCAGCGGCCAAACCCGCCGCAGCCAAGCCCGCCGCGGCCAAAGCTGCGGTGCCCAAAGCTGCAGCGGCCAAACGCGCTGCGCCCAAACCGGCCGCGGCTGAGCCCGGCGCTGCCGACGCGCAGGCCTCCCAGGCCGCGCCCTCGAAACCGGCGGCGAAACCCCGCGCGGCGAAACCCCGCGCGGCGAAACCGGCGGGAGCGAAACCCGCTCGAGCGAAACCCGCGGGAGCGAAACCCGCGGGAGCGAAACGGTCGGCGTCGAAACCCGCTGCGAAACCGAAGGAGAAGCCCGAAGATGGCTCATAAGAAGGGGCTCGGCTCTAGCCGCAACGGCCGCGACTCCAACGCGCAGCGGCTCGGGGTCAAGACGTTTGCCGGCCAGGCGGTCAGCGGCGGCGAGATCATCGTGCGCCAGCGCGGAACGCGCTTCAAGCCGGGCGCGGGTGTCGGAATCGGCAAAGACGACACGCTGTATGCGCGCGCGGCTGGCATCTTGGAGTTCAAGGACGGCCGCCGCGGGCGCGTCGTGAGCGTGCTACCGGCTTCGGAGACCGACTAGCTGCAAGACCGCGCGAGGATCGAGGTGGAGGCGGGCGCGGGCGGCAACGGCTGCGTGAGCTTCCGCCGAGAGGCGCACGTGCCGCGGGGCGGGCCCGACGGCGGCAACGGAGGGCGGGGCGGATCGGTGGTGTTCGTGTGCGAGGGGTCGCTGCGCGACCTGAGGGCGTTTCGCAAGCGCCGGCGCCTGCGCGCGGGGCGCGGCGGGCACGGTGAGGGCGCGCTGCGCCACGGCGCCGACGGCGAGTCGCTCGTGCTCGCCGTGCCGCCGGGCACCGAGCTGATCGGCGCCGGCGGGGATCTCGCCGGGCGGCGCTGGGAGCTGCTGCGTCCGGGGCAGCGCGCGACGGTGGCGCGCGGGGGCGCGGGGGGAAGGGGCAACAAGCATTTCGCGACCGCGACTCGTCAGGCGCCGCGCTTCGCCGAGCGCGGCCTGCCGGGCGAGCACGGGCCGCTGCAGCTGGAGCTGAAACTGCTCGCGGACGTCGGACTCGTGGGACTCCCAAACGCGGGCAAGTCCTCGCTGCTCGCGCGCCTCACGCGCGCGACCCCGAAGGTCGCGAACTACCCGTTCACGACGCTCGAACCCGTACTCGGGGTGCTCGAGAGCGACGAGCGCCAGATCGTGATCGCCGACATCCCCGGCCTGATCGACGGCGCGAGCGCCGGCGCGGGGCTGGGCCACGACTTCCTCGCGCACATCGAGCGCACGCGCCTGCTCGTGCACGTGCTCGACATCGCGCCTGAGGCCTCCGGCGGGCCGGGTGCGGCGGAGAGCCATGCGACGATCGAGCGCGAGCTCGCCGCGCACGACCCGCGCCTCGCGGCGCTCCCGCGCGTGCTCGCGCTCTCCAAGGCGGACCTCGTCAGCGCGGAGCGAGCGGCGGAGCTCGTACGCAGCTGGCAGGAGCGGCTGGGTCCAGGCGTGCCGGTGCTCGCGACCTCGACGGTCACCGGCGCAGGGCTGCGCTCGCTCGCTCAGCTGCTGACGGCGCGCCTGGAGGAGCTTCCCGACGAGCGTGACCAGGAGGCGGTCGGCCCGGCGAGG
>DATBCA010000180.1:0-4687 GCA_036270715.1 Solirubrobacteraceae bacterium | reverse complement strand
CCCCAGCAGGATCCGCCTTTCGGTAGACCAGCGTACTGATGTCGCGGATGCGACAAGGCGACACCGGCGCTCTCCAGGTCCTCCTGCCTCTACACGCGCAGCAGCCGTTCGACGACGCTTGCCCCGAGCGCGTCACGCCCCGAGGGCGAACAGCGGCCAGCGGCCGGGAACGCCCTTTAGCTCGTGCAGGCCACGGTCCTCGAAAGTGAACGGACCGCCGACGACCGTGCCGAAGACGGTGCCCGAGACGAGCACCTCGCCCGGCCCCGCGAGGCCCGCGACGCGCGAGGCGAGATGGACCGCCATGCCTCCGACGTCGTCGCCGATGACCTCGCACTCGCCCGTGTGCATGCCCACGCGCAGCTCCACGCCCAGCTCGCTCGCCGCGCCCGTGACCGCGAGCGCGCAGCGCAGCGCGCGCGACGGCGGGCCGTCGAACGTGGCGAGGAAGCCGTCGCCCACCGACTTCACCGCGCGGCCGCCGAAACGCGAGAGCTCCTTGCGCACCGCCTCGTCGTGTCGCGCCAACAGGTCGCGCCAGCGCCCGTCGCCGAGCTCCGCCGCGCGCGCCGTCGAGTCGACGATGTCCGTGAACATCACCGTGAGCAGCGCGCGCGCGAGCCGTCCGCGGCTGCGCACCCCGGTGAGGAACTCCTCGATCTCCTCGAGGATCGCGTCGTAGTCGCCGAAGAACGGGAATGAATCCACCCCCTCGAGCTCGACATAGCGCGCGCCCGGGATGTGCTCGGCGAGGTAGCGCGAGTGGCGCAGGTCCCACACGAGCTCGCCGCGGCGGTGCATCACGAGCGTCGGCACGGAGATCCGGGCAAGTGACTCGCGTACGTCGAGGTCCACCGACGCTCGCGCCATCGCCAGCGCCTCGCCGGGACTCGCGGCGAGCCGCTGCAGTCGTGCGAACCACGCGCTCAGCAACGGGTCGTCCTCCGCCGATGGCGCGAACAGGTGCACCGCGGGGTTGCTGGGGTCGCCCCACATGTTGATGTTGCGCTCGGCTGCCTCGACGCGCTCCTCGCTCGTCAGCGCCCAGTCGTAGTCCTCCGCCCATGAGGTGCGCGCGACCGACGCGTACATGACCAGCGCGCCCACGCGCTCGGGATGGTTTGCCGCCAGAAGCGCGCCGATCGGTCCGCCCAGCGAGTACGTGAGCAGCGCGACCCGTTCGCTGCCCGCCGCGTCGAGCACAGCGAGCGCGTCGTCCATCTCCTGCTCGACGGTGTACTCGCCCAGCACCCGATCGGAGAGCCCGGCCCCCCGCTTGTCGAAGAGGATCACCCGGCTGAACGTCGCGAGGCGCTCGAGGTAGCGCCGCAGCGCGGGCAGCTCCCAAAGGTGTTCGATCTGGGAGATCCAGCCGGGCAGGAACAGGATGTCGAGCGGGCCGTCGCCGATCGCCTGGTACGCGAGGTTCACGCCGTCGTTCTGCGCGTAGCGGGTGACCGGCTGCATCACTGCGACTCGATCGCTTCCCGGAACGCCCGCGCCGGCTCCACCGACGCCCCCGCCGCATGCGCCCGGTCCGCCAGCCAGTTGTCCGAGGTCACGACCCGCACCGTCCCCGGCTCCGCCAGCGCCCGCAGCAGGCGGATGATCTCGTCGTCGGCCGAGTCCCTGCGCGGCCGCCGCGCGTGCCTCACCTCGATCACGGTCGAGGAGATCGGCGGATTCGGCGGCTGCTCGAACACCACCGTCACCTCCGCCCCCGTCGTCGCTGCCCACATCTCCAGCGCGTGCACCAGCCGCACCATCGCCGAGTGGCGGTCCCGCCACCATGCATCCGGCCGCGTCCCGATCACGTTCATCCCATCCACGAGCCAGCGCACCACGAGCTAGCGTACCGGCGCCGCCGTGGCGCTCATGCGCCGGCGCGCCTGCGTTGCGCGCGGCCGAGCAGTCCTCGCGCGCGTCTTCGGCGCTAGGGTGCCGGAGCAATGAGAAGACGAGTGCTGCTCCTCTCGTGGGAGTATCCGCCCGTTATCGAGGGCGGGCTTGCGCGGCACGTACGCAAGCTCGCTGAGGCGCTCGTGCGGGCGGGTGCGAGCGTCGACGTGCTCACGCGAGGGGTCGCGCGCGACTCCGGCGTGGGTTGCGAAGAGGTGGGCGGCGTGCACATCCATCGCGTGCCCGAGCCCGGTTGGCCGCGCGACCTCGACCGCTTCGTCGCGTGGGTCGAGAAGATGAACGAGGACATGCTCGCCGCCGGCGAAGCACTCGTGGAGGAGTCGAGCTACGACCTCGTGCACGGCCACGACTGGCTCGTCGCGCACGCGTCTGCGGCGCTCGCGCGCGGCCTCGACGTTCCGTACGTGACGACGATCCACGCGACCGAGCACGGACGCCACCAGGGGTGGGTGCACGACGAGCCGCAGGCGCACATCCACTCGGTCGAGACGTGGATGGCGCGCCGCGCGGACGCGGTGATCGTGTGCTCGTACTACATGCGCGGCCACGTCGCGGACATCTTCGGGATCTCCGAGCGGCGCATGACGGTGATCCCCAACGGGATCGATCCCGGTGAAATGCAGGCGGTCGGCGACCTCGACGCGCTCCGCGCGCAGTTCGCCGCGCCGAGCGAGAAGCTCGTGCTCCTCGTCGGGCGCCTCGTGTATGAGAAGGGCTTCCAGCTCGCGCTGGAGGCGCTGCCCGGGGTGATCGAGCGGGTGCCGGGCGTGCGCTTCCTCGTCGCCGGCAGCGGCACTCACGAGCAGTCTCTGAAGGCGCAGGCGCGCGAGCTCGGCCTCACCGACCGCGGCGGCTTCCTCGGCTGGATCGGAGACGACGTCCTGCACTCGCTCTACCGGATCGCGGATTTGTGCGTAGTGCCGTCCATCTACGAGCCCTTCGGGCTCGTGGCGCTCGAGGCGATGGCCTCGGGTTGCCCGTGCATCGTCGCCGACACCGGCGGCCTGCGCGAGGTCGTGCCGGTGGGCGAGCGCGTGGGCCTGCGATTCAACGGCGGCGATCCGGCGCACCTCGGCGTGATGATCGAACGCCTGCTCGTCGACGAGCCGTTGCGCGAGCGCCTCGTGACGGAGGCCTCTGAGCACGTGCTGCGCTTCGATTGGGACGACATCGCGCTGCGGACGCAGGCGACCTACGACGAGATCGCCGGCCGCTGGCGGCCGGCGAGCGAGCCGCTTGGGGGGCGCGCCGAGGGGGTGCGCAGGAGATGAGCGCGCCGCTGCTCAGCCTGATGCAGGACGACTACCCGCTCACCTTGCACCACCTCCGCCGGCGCATGCGCACCACGCGCCCGGACGCGAAAGTGCTCACGCTGCACGAGCCCGGAGTGCTGCAGCGCTCCACGCACGTGGAGGTCTCGCAGCGGATCGACCGCCTCGCGCGAGCGCTCACCGACCTGGGCGTGCAGCCGGGCGAGCGCGTCGCGACGCTCGCGTGGAACAACCAGCGCCATTTCGAGCTGTACTTCGCGATCCCGTGTATCGGCGCGGTGCTTCACACGCTCAACATCCGCCTGTTCGAGGACCAGCTCGCGTACATCGTCAACCACGCCGAGGACACGCTCATCTTCGTCGACGATTCGCTCGTGCCCGTCCTCGAGAAGGTGGCGCCGAAGCTGGGGAAAGTACGCCACTTCGTCGTCATGGGCGACGGCGACGGCGACCCGTCCGAGGTCGGCGGGCTGCCCAATGTGCTGCGCTACGAGGAGCTGCTCGACGCGGCCGGCGAGGGCGAGTTCGACTACCCCGAGGTCGACGAGCGCCAGGCGGCTGCGCTCTGCTACACGAGCGGCACGACCGGCAACCCGAAGGGCGTGCTCTACTCCCACCGCTCGATCAGCCTGCACTCGACCGGCGTGCTCGTGAAGGACGGCCTCGGCCTCTCGCGCGCCGACCGCGTGCTCGCGGTGGTGCCGATGTTCCACGTCAACGCGTGGGGCCTGCCGCATGCGTGTGCGCTTGCCGGCGCGGATCTGATCCTGCCCGACCGTCACCTCGGCGCCGAGCCGCTCGCGCAGCTCATCGATGCCGAGCATCCCACGCTGATGGGGTGCGTGCCGACGATCTACCTCGACCTGCTGCGCTATGCCGACGCGCACCCCGAGGTCGACCTCTCGTCGCTGAAGAACGCCACCTGTGGCGGCTCCGCCGGTCCGCGGACGCTGATGGAAGAGTTCCGCGACCGTCACGGGGTGAACATCTTCCAGGCGTGGGGGATGACCGAGACGAGCCCGGTATCCACGTTCTCGCGCCCGTACCCGGCGGACGACAGCGAGGAGTACTGGGAGCGGCGCGCCAAGCAGGGCCAGGCGCTCCCGTGGGTCGAGCTGCGGCTCGTCGACGACGACGGCGCGGAGGTGCCGTGGGACGGCACCTCGACGGGCGAGCTCGAGGTGCGCGGCCCGTGGATCGCGGCGCATTACTTCAACGACGACTCCGGCGATGAGAAGTTCGACCGCGGCTGGCTGCGCACGGGCGACATCGCCGCCGTCGACCCCAGCGGCTTCGTGCAGATCACAGACCGCGCGAAGGATGTGATCAAGTCCGGCGGCGAGTGGATCTCCTCCGTCGAGCTCGAGCTGGAGGTGATGACCCACCCCGACGTGCTCGAGGCGGCCGTGATCGCGAAGCCCGACCCGCGCTGGGCCGAGCGCCCGCTCTGTTGCGTGGTCGTCCGCGAGGGGTCGAGCGTCACCGCGGACGCTATC
>DATBCA010000179.1:0-2115 GCA_036270715.1 Solirubrobacteraceae bacterium | reverse complement strand
CGTCGGTGGAGACGCGCAGCGCCACCACGCGCCATTCAACCTCAGGAATCGGGAGCATTTTCTGTCCCAGAGGCCATCTCAGCCCGCAACATGGGGGCATCGAGAAGCTGCGACCTTCGGGTTCTTGGCCCGCGCGCTTGGGAGGAAGCTTGCCCGGCCGGGGCCCACGACGAAGGCCACCTTGCGGCGGCCTTCGAGGTCTCAGTCGGCCGGTTTGCAGGGCTCTTGCAAGTCCTACGCCCTGGTCGGCCTCGATAGCGGGGGCGGGATTCGAACCCGCGACCTTCGGGTTATGAGCCCGACGAGCTACCAGACTGCTCCACCCCGCGTCGCACCCTTCGTTGTAGCAAAAAAGCACGCAAGTCGAAACCCCGCCGGACGCCTTGCCGCGCGCATTTTGCCGCCTCAGTCGATCGCGCCGCGGATGAACAACGTTCTCAGGTTCTACAGCTAGAACGCCACCGGCCTGCCGTCGCGAAAGAAGCCGCCGGTCGGGCCGTCGTCGGGAAGCGTCGCGAGCCACACGATCCCCGCCGCGCCGTCCTCGACGCTCTTGGTCGCGCCCATCGGGCCGCCCATGTCGGTGTTCACGAAGCCGGGGCACGCGGAGTTGACGAGCAAGCCCGCATCCTTCAGCTCCGTCGCGAGGATGCGCGTCATCGCGTTCATCGACGCCTTCGACACGCGATAGCCGGGCGACCAGCCTCCCATCTCGGCGATCCCGCCCATGCCGCTCGAGACGTTCACGATCCGCGCGTGCGCGCTCGCGCGCAGCAGGTCGAGCAGCGCGATCGTCACGCGGTACGCGCCGAAGAAGTTCGTATCGAGCGCGCGCTGGATCGCCTCGAAGTCCGGATCGGCTCCGGAGACGCCAAAGTCGCTCCCGATCCCCGCGTTGTTCACGAGCACGTCGAGCCTCCCCGGGTCGGCGTGTACCTGCTCGGAGGCCGCCGCGATGCTCCGCGGATCGGACACGTCGAGCGTCACGGGGGCGAACGTCCCGCCGTCCGCCTCCGCGAGCTCCCGCGCGACAGCCGCCGCCTGGTCGCCGTCGCGCGCCGTGACGAGCACGTGGTAACCGCGCGCGCCGAGCTGGCGCGCGACCTCCTTGCCGATCCCGCGGCTCGCCCCGGTGACGAGCGCGACGCCCGTCTGCTCGCTCGCGCTCATCACGCAGAGACGGCGCTCGCGGCTGCGGTCGCTCGATCGCCGTCGTGGCCCGCGTGCGCGCGCCGGTTCAAGTGGCGGCGCAGGAAGTACAGCTGGTCGGCGACCGCGCGCTCGAACGGCTCGCCGACGTAGACGTCGAAGTGCCCGATCGGGTAGGTGCGCATCTCTCCACGCCCCGTCGCCCGCCAGACCGCGTCCTGCGCGGCCTTCACCGGAGCGACCGAGTCGCGATCTGCGACCTGGACGAGGATCGGGCACGGCAGCCGGTCGGCCTGCCGGCCCGGTCGGTAGGTGCCCGCGCGCAGCATGATCCGCGCGGCGACCTCGTTTCGCCAGCTCGCGCCGGCGATCGCTTCGTAGCCGGGCTGCGCGTCGGGCGTCGTCATCGCCGCGAGGCTACCGCGCGGGCCGACCACCGCGATCGTCACCGGCTCCTCCCCGCGCAGCGCGGCCGCCTGATCGCGGATGCCCGCCGCGACCATCCGCAGCAGCTGCGCCGGCCCCGCATAGCGGACGACGTTCAGCACCGTCATCGCTCCGTCCATCGCCGGCGTCTGCGCGATCGCCGCCGCGACGCGACCGTCGGCGACCGCAACCGCGACGACGTGGCCGCCCGAGTACGAGGAGCCCCATACGGCGATTCGCTCCGGATCCACGCCCGGCAGCGATCGCGCGAAGGCGATCGCCGCGGCGTAGTCGTCGAGCTGCTCGCGGATCGAGATCAGCTGACGCGGCTCGCCGTCGCTCGCGCCGAAGTGGCGGTAGTCGAACGCCAGCGCGTCGAGGCCCGCCGCCGCGAAGCGTTGGGCATACGGCAAGAGCCCCGAGTCCACCGTACCCCCGAATCCGTGTGCGAGCACCACACACGGCCGAAGGCCGTCCTCCCCCACAAATGCGTCGCTCAAGCCCGCGAGGTGGATCCCGACGCAGCGCGTCCCGCCGCTA
>DATBCA010000178.1:0-1615 GCA_036270715.1 Solirubrobacteraceae bacterium | reverse complement strand
TGATGTAACTGCGGGGTTTCTATCGCGAGCGTGCCGCCCGGCGCGCACCAGATCTTCGCAAATTGCGGATAGTTCTCTCGCAGCCTGCGCCTGAGGTCCCACTCCCGCGGCTCATGTCCCCCAACCGACCGAACGCCAACGGGTTTGGTGGCAAGCCGGAGACCGGACTCGAACCGGTGACCCCCTGTTTACAAGACAGGCGCTCTACCAACTGAGCTACTCCGGCGGGCTCACGGCGAGTCTAGTCACGCGCGTGTACGCCTCAACGTCGCGTCCACGCGCGCGCGGAGGAGCGCCGTGGGATGCGCCCTGCTAGAAACATCGCGTGGAGCACCGCTTTGTCGGGCCGCGGTACACCGTGGGCATCGAGGAGGAGCTCATGATCCTCGACCCGTCGAGCCTCGACCTCGTCAACGCGGTCGACTCGCTCCTCGCGCGGCAGCCTCCCGCGGGTGAGATCAAGCCCGAGTTCCTCGAGTCCGTGCTCGAGATCGCCACCGTCCCGTGTCCCGACGTACCCACCGTCGCTGCCGAGGTCGCGTCCCTGCGACGTTTCGCGCGCGACCGCGCGCGCGAGCTCGGTTTCGAGATCGGAGCCGCCGGCACGCATCCCTTCGCGCGCTGGGAGGACCAGCGCGTCGTCAGCGACGATCGCTACCGCGGGCTCGTCCGCTCGCTCGGCTTCGTCGCGCGCCAGGAGCTCGTCTTCGGCATGCACGTCCACGTCGGCATGGCCGATCCCGAGGAGGCCGTCTACGTCGCTAACGCCATGCGCCCGCACATCCCCCTGCTGATCGCGCTTTCCGCCAACTCGCCGCTTTGGCGAGGGTCGCCCACGGGGCTCATGTCGAGTCGCGTGCCGATCTTCCGCGCCTTTCCCCGCGTCGGCCTGCCGCCGCGCTTCGCCGACTGGCACGACTTCGTTCGCCGCGTCGCGACCCTCACCGACAGCGGCGCCATCGACGACTACACCTTCCTCTGGTACGACATTCGCCCGCACCCGCGCTTCGGCACCATCGAGATCCGCGCGATGGACGCGCAGACGCGCGTCGAGCACACGGTCGCGCTGTGCGCCTTCATCGTCTCCCTCGTCAAGCTGCTCACCGAGCAGGCGCGCGAGGGCGCGCCCGTCGCCGACCCGCCGTGGGAGGTCCTCGATGAGAACCGCTGGCTCGCCGCCCGGCACGGGCTCGAGGCGGAGCTCATCGACCACGTCTCCGCCTCGCGCACCGGCGTGCGCGAGCTCACCGGCTCGCTGCTCGAGCGGCTCGCGCCGCACGCCGCCGAGCTGCGCTGCTCGTCAGAGCTCGAGGGCATCCGCGACGTCCTCCGCGCCGGCAACGGCGCGGCTCGCCAGCAGATGGTCTACGAGGCCAACCACGACGTTCGCGAGCTCGTCGCCGAAATCGTCGCGCGCACCGCTTGAGGATCGGTCGGCCTGCCGGCGCCGGTCCCAACGTCCGTTCGGGTGCTGTAACGGCGTGCTCGCGCGCGGTGTATCTCTCACGTGGCCACCTCGCACGAGAGAGCTAGCGCCGGCGCACAGTCCGCGATCCGCGACGCCGCGTCGCCGAGCGTTGCCGAGCCGCGTCGCGCCGACGTGCAGGCGCGCGCG
>DATBCA010000177.1:0-10332 GCA_036270715.1 Solirubrobacteraceae bacterium | reverse complement strand
GCTCGGCGTCGAGGAACACCAGGTCCCAGTCGTCGTCAGCGCTCGCCGCGAGGACCGCGCCGGCATCCTCGACACGAACGTCGACCGCGTGCGCGAGCCCCGCCGCGCTCAGGTTCTCGCGCGCCCTCTCGGCGCGCGCCGCATCGATCTCGACGCTCGTCAGCTCGCCGCCGACGCTGTGCACGGCGTCCGCGAGCCAGATCGTCGAGTAGCCGTTGGACGTTCCCAGCTCGAGCGCTTTGCGCGGCGCGAGCGCGCGCACGAGCAGCGCGAGCAGCCGTGCGGTATCGGGCTCCAGGTTTCGCCAGCGCTCGAGGCGGTCGGCCTGCGCGGCGTCGAACTCCCGCCCGTGGCGATGCAGATCGTCGAGCAGCTCCGCGAGCTTCGCGTCCACTCAAGCCCTCGACGAGGTCGGGAAGGCGGCGTCGGACGGCACGGGCTCCACCGCTGCAGTATCCGCGCCCCGGCACGACGCGGGGGCGTTAGGCTCTGCGCGAAGACGCGCGCGCGAACGACTCAACGGAGGCGAACGATGGCAGATAATCCCGCGCCAGAGAATCCCACGCTGTACGTGTGCCACGGGGATGAAGGCGGCCCGAAGGTGCACCCCTGCCGGCGCGTTCAGGAGGCGCTTCACACGGTGGGACTCGAGTACGACAAGGAGATCGCCGCGCACGGCAGCCCGATCCCGTTCCTGCGCAAAGGCTCTCGCGAGGAGCTGCGCCAGGCGACCGGCTCGACGAAGCTGCCGACGCTCAAGCTCGCCGACGGCACCGTGCTCACGCACTCTCGCGAGATCCTCTCCTGGATCGGCGCGCAGAAGGCCTGAAGGCGGCTAACGAACCCGGGACACACCGCCGGCCCGCGCCCGGCGGACCGGCGGCCGCGGCACGAGTGGCGGCCGCGGGCGCGAGACGTTTGGGTTTCCAGCGGCGCTGAAGCGCCAGCGAAGGTCGACCGCGAGCGTGATGCCCACGCGCGGGCCGCTCACGATCTCGGGGTCCCGCCACGCGCGCGGGCGCGCGCTGATGCGGATTGGTCCGCGCGAGAGGCTCGTGCCGTTATCCGAGAGCCAGATCCCGAGCGCCTGGGTGAGCTTGCCGGGGCCCGAGCACAGGTCGTGCACGTGTACGCCGCCGTTGCCGTCCGAGCGCGGGCGCCCGGCGCTCGCGCGCCGTTCCTGCATCGCGCGCACGCCGGCGCGCGGCTGCAGCGCGCGGATCAGCACCGCGGCGCCCACGCCCTCGCGCTCACACACCGCGTTCAGCAGCGCGTGCACGCCGTACGAGCGGTAGACGTAGGCGTTGCCGGGCACTCCGAACAGCGTCGCCGTGCGCGGCGTGAGCCCCGCGAAGGCGTGGCACGCAGGCTCGGTCTCGTGATAGGCCTCGGTCTCGACGATCACCCCGCTGACGCCGGCGTGCGTGACCACGCAGCCGATCAGGTCGGGCGCGACCTCGAGCACGCTGCGCGCGTAGAAGTCAGGCGGGAGCGTGCCCATCGAGCGCTGCGCGCGCTGCCGAGATCTGCTCGTTGACGCGCGCGCTCGCGGTCCCGCCCTCGGAGACCTTTGACTCGAGCCACGAGCTCTGCGTTAGCACCGCGCGGTACTCGTCGGCGTGCTCCGCGAGCAACGCGCTCTGCGCCGCGAGGTCCTCGACGGCGAGCTGCGAGAGCTCCACCCGGCGCTCGAGCGCGGTGCGTACGAGGGCGCCGACGACCCCGTGCGCCTCGCGGAAGGGCACGCCGTGGCGCACGAGCAGGTCCGCGACGTCCGTCGCCGCTAGCAGCTCGTCGCCGGCGGCCGCGGCCATGCGCTCGCGGGCGTAGCGCGCGCCCGCGACCATCCCGGCCGCCGCGGCGAGCATCAGCTCGAGCGTGTCGACCGCGTCGAACAGGTGCTCCTTGTCCTCCTGCAGGTCCTTGCTGTAGGTGAGCACCAGCGCGTGCATCACGCCGTGCAGCGCCGCGAGCCGGCCGACCACGCGCGGGGCCTTTGCGCGCAGGAGCTCCGCGGCGTCGGGGTTCTTCTTCTGCGGCATGATCGACGACCCCGCGCTCCACTCCTCGGGCAGCTCGCAGAAGCCGAACTCCGCGCTCGACCACAGCACGAGCTCGGCGCCGAGCCGCGAGAGGTGCGTGGCGCATGTGGCGGCCGCAGCTAGGTAGTCGAGGACGAAGTCGCGCGAGGACACCGCGTCGATCGAGTTGGGCACGACCTCGTCGAACCCCAGCTCGCGCGCGACCATCTGCCGGTCGGTCTCGAAGTTCACGCCCGCGAGCGCGCCGGCGCCCAGCGGCAGCCGGCGCGTGGCGCGCTCGGCGAACTCGAAGCGTTCGCGGTCGCGCTCGAGCATCCAGAAGTACGCCAGCAGGTGATGGCTCAGGTACACCGGCTGCGCGCGCTGGAGGTGCGTGTAGCCGGGCAGCGGCCAGTCGAGGTGCTCCTGCGCCCGCTCGAGCAGCGTGGCCATCAGGCGCTCGATCCCCGTGCGCGCCTCGCGGCAGCGCTCGCGCGCGTACAGCGCGAGGTCGGTCACGACCTGGTCGTTGCGCGAGCGCGCGGTGTGCATGCGACCGGCGACCGGGCCGGCGATCTCGGTCAGCCGGCGCTCTATCGCCATGTGGATGTCTTCGTCGTCCTCGCCGAAGCTGAAGCTCCCGCTCGCGAGCTCGTCGGCGACCGCGTCGAGCCCCGCGAGGATCCGCTCCGCGTCGGCGCCGTCGATGATCCCCGTCGATGCGAGCATGCGTACGTGCGCGCGCGACTGCGCGACGTCCGCCGGCCATAGGCGTCGATCGAAGGCAATCGAGTCGTTCAGACGCTTGAAATCGGGATGCTGTCGCTCGCGGAAGCGGGGCACGGCGCTCAGTGTATGGGCTCTCAGGAGTGCCGCTCGAGATGCGCGCGCAGCTCCGCGGCGACGCGCTCGACGTGAGCGTCGTTCATCTGCGGAAAGAACGGCAGCGCGACCGATCGGGCGCTCACGTCCTCGCACACCGGGAATTCGCCCTCGCGATGACCGAAGCGCTCGCGATAGAAGCTCATCAGATGGATCGCGGGCAGGTACGGCTTGCTCTGGATGCCGCGCGCGCCCAGCGCTCGCACCGTCTCGTCTCTGTCGACGCCGCGCGGAAGTTGCACGACGAACACGAACCATCCGCGCCGCTCGGGCCGACGATCCTCGCACGGCAGCGTGAGCCCCTCGACGCCCTCGAGGGCTTCGCGGTATGCCCGCGCGACGCGTGTGCGGTTCGCGTGCGTCTCGTCGAGCCGCCCCAGCTGGACGGTGCCGAGCGCGCACGCGATGTCCGAGAGGCGGTAGTTGAAGCCGAGGCGGTCGTGATCGAGCCACCCCATATCCGGCGCGCGGCCCTGGTTGCGCTCGGAATCGATCCGCTCCTTCATCGCGGAGTCTTCGAGCGCCACCATCCCGCCCTCGGCCGTCGTGATCTGCTTGTTCGCGTAGAAGCCGAACACGGCGGGGTTGCCGCGCGAGCCGACCTTCATGGCGTCGGCGTCCACCGCACACAGCGCCTCGCACGCGTCCTCGACGATCGCGAGATCCTTGCGCGCTGCGATCGCCTCGAACGCGGCCATCTGCGCGGGATAGCCGAAGATGTGCACGGGTAGCAGGGCACGCGTGCGGGGCGTGACAGCGGCCTCCGCGGCCTGCGGGTCGAGGTTCAGCGTCACCGGGTCGATGTCTGCGAAGACCGGGCGTGCACGCTCGTACAGTGCGGCGTTCGCGGATGCGACGAACGAGAAGGGGCTCGTCACGACCTCGTCCCCCTCTTCGACGCCGACCGCACGCAGCGCCAGGTGCAGGCCGGCGGTGCCGCTGCTGACGGCGCACGCGAGCCGCGCGCCGACGGTTCTGGCGAACAGCCCCTCGAACTCCTCGACGCGCGGTCCGAGCGAGAGCTGTCCCGAGTGCAGCACCTCGATCACCGCGCGCTCCTCCTCCTCGCCGAGGACGGGACGTGCGAGCGGGATCTGCTCGGAGGCGCTCGCCGGCGCGCGCGTGGTGCCCTGAGCGGATCCGCTCCCCGCCACTACGCCCGCCCGGACGAGCGCGCAGCGGGATCCGACGGCGAGGACTTTTCCGGCTGCATGCCGTACTCGAGCGAGTCGACGAGCGCGTTCCAGGACGCCGCGATCAGGTTCTCGGAGACGCCGATCGAGCCCCACGTCTCGTGCCCGTCGGATGCGTCGATGAGCACGCGCGTGACCGCGTCCGTGCCCTTCGTCTCGTCGAGGATCCGCACCTTGAAGTTGACGAGCTCGATCTCGCGCAGGTGCGGGTAGATCTCGCCGATCGCGTCGCGCAGCGCGTTGTCGAGGGCGTTCACCGGGCCGTTGCCCTCGGCGGTGCGCACGTAGCGCTCGCCACCGAGCCAGATCTTGATCGTCGCCTCGGTAACGACCTTGCCGTCGGCGCGCTGTTCCACGAGCACCCGCCAGGACTCCAGACGGAACAGCGGCTCGTACGTCCCCGCCTCCTTGCGCATGAGCAGCACGAACGAGCCGTCGGCGGCCTCGAACTGAAAGCCGCCGTGCTCGAGCTCCTTCACGCGCTCGAGAACGCGCTTGCAGAACTCGTCCAGCGCCGCGCCGGTCGGCAGCTCGAGCCCCGCCTCGCTCGCCTTCTCGAGAACCGTTCCCTTCCCCGAGAGCTCGGACACGAGCACGTCGCGCGCGTTGCCCACGACCTCCGGGTCGACGTGCTCGAAAGTCTGCGCGTCCGCGCGCACGCCCGCCGCGTGCAGACCCGCCTTGTGCGCGAACGCGTGCTTGCCGACATACGGCTGCGCGGCGTCTGGCGTGCGGTTGAGCAGCTCGTCGACGAAGTGCGCGGTCTCGGTCAGGCGCGCGAGCCGCTCGTCGCAGAGCACCCTCGCGCCCATCTTCAGCTGCAGGTCGGCGATGATCGTGATCAGGTTTGCGTTGCCCGTGCGCTCACCTATCCCGTTGATCGTGCCCTGCACCTGCGTCGCGCCGCCTTCGACGGCCGCGAGCGTGTTCGCGACTGCGCAGCCGGAGTCGTCGTGCGTGTGGATGCCGAGCGCGGCGCTGGGCAGCGCTTCGCGCACGACCGCCAGCGCGGTGCGGATCTGCGGAGGCAGCGAGCCGCCGTTGGTGTCGCACAGCACGACACGCTCGGCGCCTGCGTCGATCGCCGCGCGCAGACACTCGAGCGCGTAGCCGGGGTCGAGCGCGAAGCCGTCGAAGAAGTGCTCGGCGTCGAGCAGCACGCGCTTGCCCTCGCCGACGAGAAACGCGACCGACTCGCCGATCATCGCGAGGTTCTCCGCGCGCGAGACGCGCACGACCTTCTCGACGTGTAGCGGCGAGGCCTTGCCGACGAGCGTGCAGACGGGCGCGAAACAATCGGCGAGCACGCGCAGGCCGTCGTCCTCCGACGCCGCGACTTCGCGCCTGCGCGTCATCCCGAAGGCGACGATCCGCGCGATCTCCAGGCGCTCGCGCGAGAGCAGCTCGAACAGCTCGAGCTCCTTCGGGTTCGAAGCCGGGAACCCCGCCTCGATCAGCTCGACTCCGAGCGCGTCCAGCGCGTGGACGACCCGGAGCTTCTCCTCCGCCGTCAGCGTCAGCCCGCCCCCGCCCATCCCGTCGCGCAGGGTGGCGTCGTATAGCTCGATGTCGCCCATCGCGGCTACCTCGGCGCTGTCGTCACGCGCCCTGCGCTCGGGTCCCGTCGCCACTCGGCGTCTGAAGCGCCGCGGGCTGCACGACGTCGAGCCACTCGCGGTAGCGCTCGGTGCGCCCGTGGATGGCGTCGTCGAACGCGTTCTGGAGCACGCGCGTCACCTCGCCGGGCTCTCCCGTCCCGATCGCGTGGTCGTCGATCTCGCGCACGGGCACGAGCTCCGCGGCGGTCCCCGACATGAAGACCTCGTCGGCGAGGTACATCTCGGCACGCGCGACGTCGCGCTCGACGACGGTGTAGCCGAGGTCGCGCGCGATCTGGATGACCGAGCGCCGCGTGATCCCGTCGAGGATCGAGTTGTGCTGCCCGGGCGTCGCGATGATCCCGTCGCGGACCACATACAGGTTCTCGCCCGTGCCCTCGCACACGCTACCGGCGTCGTCGAGCAGGATCGCCTCTTCGTACCCCGCCTTCAACGACTCGACCTTCGCGAGCACGCTGTTGAGGTACTGCCCCGACGCCTTCGCGTGCGGGATCAGCGATTCGGGGCTGATCCTCCGCCACGAGGACACCTTCGCGCGCACGCCGTGGCGCATGCCGGCGTCGCCGAGATACGCGCCCCACTCCCAGCAGGCGATACTCACGTCGACCGGCGCGTCGAGCGGGTTCAGGCCCATCTGGCCGTAGCCGCGGTTGACGATCGGGCGGATGTAGCACGAGCGCAGGCCGTTGCGCGCGACCAGCTCGAGCACCGCCGCGCGCAGCTCGCCCGCCGAGAAGGGGACCGGCATGTAGTAGAGCTCGGCCGAGCGCAGCAGGCGGTCGATGTGCTCGACGTTGCGGAACACCGCGGGGCCGAACTCGGTCTCGTAGCAGCGCATGCTGTCGAAGACGCCCGTCCCGTAGTGAAGACCATGCGTCAGGACGTGGACCTTTGCGTCCTCCCAGGCGACGAAGTCTCCGTTCATCCATATGAGGTCGGTAGGGTCCACTGACTGTCCTCCTATAGGTGGTCGAGCACTGCCTTGGTCGCCTGCGCGGTGCTTGCCGCGCCGCCGAGGTCGGGCGTGCGCAGGCCGCCGTCGACGGCGCCCTCAACGGCCGATTCTACAGCGGCCGCCTCGGCGTCCAGCAACAGTCCGTGCCGCAGCATCAGCGCCGCGGAGAGGATCATCGCGAGCGGGTTCGCGCGACCCGTGCCGGCGATGTCGGGCGCGGATCCGTGCACCGGCTCGAACAGGCCGGGCGAGCTCCCGCCGAGCGACGCGCTCGGCAGCATCCCGATCGACCCCGTCAGCATCGCCGCCTCGTCGGAGAGGATGTCGCCGAAGAGGTTCTCGGTGAGCAGCACGTCGAAGCTCGCGGGCGCGCTCACCAGTTGCATAGCCGCGTTGTCGACGAGCAGGTGCTCGAGCTGCACGTGTGCGAACTCGCGCTCGTGCACGCTCGTGACGACCTCACGCCACAGCCGCGAGGTCTCGAGCACGTTCGCCTTGTCGACGCTCGTGACCTTCGCGCCAGACCTCGCGGACCCGGCCCGGCGCGCGGCCGCCTCGAAGGCGACGCGCGCGATCCGCTCCACCTCCACGACCGAGTAGCTGCAGAGATCGGACGCGCCGTGTGCGTCGCGGGTCTTCTCGCCGAAGTAGATGCCGCCGGTGAGCTCGCGCACGACCAGCAGGTCCGTGCCCTCGATGCGCTCGCGCCGCAGCGGTGAGGAGTCGTACAGCGCGGCCAGCGGCTTGACGGGGCGCAGGTTGGCATACAGCCCGAGCCGCTCGCGCAGCCCGAGAAGGCCCTGCTCGGGTCGCGGAGCGCGCGGGTCGGTGGTGTCCCACTTCGGGCCGCCGACCGCCGCGAGCAGGACCGCGTCTGCGCGGCGGCACGCGTCGAGCACCTCGTCGGTGAGCGCGGTGCCGTGCGCGTCGATGCTCGCACCGCCGAAGACGTGCTCGGCGAACTCGAAGTCGCCGACGGCACGCAGCACCGACAGGGCCGCCGACATTATCTCCGGGCCGATCCCGTCCCCGGGAAGCGTGACGATGCGCCTGCTCATGTGCGGGCGAACGCTATAGCGCCGTCGTTACGGGCCCGCTGCGCTCGCGCTCGGATTCGAACGCCGCGATGCGCGCCTCCTCGGAGAGCGTGACTCCGATGTCGTCGAGCCCGTTGAGAAGGCGCCGGCGGATCTCGGGGTCGATCTCGAAGCCCACGGTCACCGCCTCGCCGGCGGAGCCGGGGTAGCGGACCTGCTGCGCACGCAGGTCGATCAGTCCCTCCCCCGCGCGGGCGAGCGCGGCGCAGTGCGCTTCGTCGAGGACGATCGGCAGGAGCCCGATCTTGGTGCAGTTGGAGTAGAAGATGTCCGCGAAGCTCGGGGCGACGATTGCCTGGAAGCCATAGTCCTGCAGGCCCCACGGAGCGTGCTCGCGCGAGGAGCCGCAGCCGAAGTTCTCGCCCGCGACGAGGATCGGGTTGGGCGGCAGGTCCCAGCCGGGCTCCTTGGCCCAGTCGTAGAAGAGGAACTCGCCGAAGCCGGTGCGCTCGACGCGCTTGAGGAACTGCTTGGGCATGATCTGGTCGGTGTCCACGTTGGCGCGGTCGAGGTGGCTGACCGCGCCGCGGATCGTCTCTATCGGTTCCACGCGCCTCCTTCGGGCCTCACGCCGGCCTCACGCCGCCGAAGATCGCGGCCTCGGCCCATTTGAAGTGCACCTCGACGTCGACGAAGCCGGCATCGCGCAGCCACCGCACCTGATCCTCGACGCTGTCAGGGCGGTCTTCGTCGCCGTCGGAGGCGATCTCCCGCGCGATTTCCTCGCGCGAGCGCGTTCCGCCGCGCGTGTGCTCGATGCGAACGTGGTTCTCGACGATTCGCTCGTCCCAGAGCCCGTGCAGCGGACCGCCTACGGCGGTGTAGTCCATGTTCACGAACATCGCGCTCGGCTCGAGCAGCTCGAGGATCTCCGCGTAAAGCGCGCGCTTGCGCTCGGCCGGGAGGTGGTGGATCGCGAGCGAGGAGACCGCGCCGCTGAAGCCGCCGGCGGGCAGCGTCTCGCGCCACGCGAGATCGGAGAGGTCACCGCGCATAGACCGCCAGCGCCCGCGGCCGGCGAGCCTCGACTCGGCGCGCGCGAGCATCGGCTCCGAGAAGTCGACGAGCACGGCTTCGCGCTCGGGCGCGCCGCCGAGCAGCAGCTCGGATACCGCGCCGTCGCCCGCACCGATGTCGAGAAACCGCGTCAGTCGGTGCGGATGGCGGTCGAACAGGCGAAGGACGATCTCTTCCTGGACGTCGATCAGCGGCAGGAGCGCCTGGCGGTGGTCGAGGAACAGCTCGACCAGCTCGGAGCCCTGCCAGTGGGCTCCTGGAGACGCGTCGGGGTCGCGGATGGTGCTCACTGCCATTCGCGGATATCGGTGAAGTGTCCGGTGATCGCCGCGGCGGCGGCCATCTGCGGCGAGACGAGGTGCGTGCGCCCGCCGCGGCCCTGACGGCCCTCGAAGTTGCGATTGGAGGTCGACGCACAACGCTCGCCGGGCTGGAGGATGTCGGGGTTCATCCCCAGGCACATCGAGCAGCCGGCGGCGCGCCAGTCGAACCCCGCCTCCCGGAAGACCGCGTCGAGCCCCTCGCCCTCGGCCTGCGCCTTGACCTCTTGCGAGCCCGGGACGACCATCGCGCTGACGCCCGATGCGACGCGGCGGCCGCGGACGACCTCGGCGGCTTCGCGGAGATCTCCGATGCGCGAGTTGGTGCACGAGCCGATGAACACGCGGTCGAGCTTGATCTCGGCGATCGGCGTGCCCGGCTCGAGGTCCATGTAGTGGAGCGCGCGCTCGGCGGCCTCGCGCTCGGCCGCGCTCTCGAACTCCGACGGCGCGGGCACGCTGCTCGTGACGGGGCGGACCATGCCGGGGTTCGTGCCCCAGGTGACCTGCGGCGAGATCGCGCCGGCGTCGACGTGCACCTCGGCGTCGAAGGTCGCGCCCTCGTCGGTGCGCAGCTCGCGCCAGCGCTCGATCGCCTCGGTGAGCTCGGCGCCCTGCGGTGCGCCGGGGCGCGCGCGCGAGCTGAACCACTGGAACGTCTCCTCGTCGGGCGCGACCATGCCCGCGCGGCCGCCGCCCTCGATCGTCATGTTGCAGACCGTCATGCGCCCTTCCATCGACAGCGCCTCGATCGGCGCTCCCGCGTACTCGACGACGTGTCCGGTCGCGCCGCCGACGCCGATCTGGCCGAGCGTGCCGAGGATCAGGTCCTTGGCCCCGACGCCGAAGCCGAGCTCGCCCTCGTACAGGATCCGCATCGAGCGCGGGCGGTGCTGGACCATGCACTGCGTGGCGAGCACGTGCTCGACCTCGCTCGTGCCGATGCCGAACGCGAGCGCGCCGAAGGCTCCGTGCGTGGAGGTGTGCGAGTCGCCGCAGACAATCGTCATGCCTGGCTGCGTCACGCCGAGCTCGGGGCCGATGACGTGCACAATCCCCTGCCGCTGCGAGCCCAGCGAATAGACGGGCACGCCGAACTCGGCGCAGTTGCGCTCGAGCGTTTCGACCTGCACGCGCGAGAGCTCGTCCTTGATGCGCGCGGCGGCCGGGGTGCCGTCGGTGGGCGTGTTGTGGTCGGCCGTGGCGAGCGTGCGATCCGGCCGCCGCA